>NZ_JAFMPN010000025.1 GCF_017351175.1 Desulfovibrio sp. Huiquan2017
GGGCTCTAGGGTTCGCTTCCGATTGTTGTTCTGCGTAAGGGAGTTGGGCGGGCGCGATTGGTTCGGTTTTGGGGAGGAGTGGGGACGAAAAATCGCCATTAAAAATGGTGCTGCGTACTCGTCTTACAAAAAGTAACCGCGTCCCGCCCAACAAAAGCTCCACCCGCAACACACCCCGGCTCCTCATCCTGGAGCGCCTCGGGTGCCCCGCACCCGACAGCGGCTCTCATCGGTCTCCCGGTCATGGCAACTTCCCCCGCATTCCCCCCATCCCTCTTCACCACGCCGAACGAGCCCTGGATCGAGCGTTAGAAGCCGACCGCGAAGGGGCGGCGGCTCCTGTTCCGGCGGGAGTCGGACCGCAGTAGAAGGAAGCGTCCCGACCCGGGAACCTCGCTATATCTTTAGGCAGAGGGAGCCGCCCCAAGCGGATCGGATTCTTGCGCTCGATCCCCCGGGCGGCCGCGTCCCCTCCAGGGCCCTTTTTTTCGTCCTTTTTTTGGGCCAGCAAAAAAAGGACCCCGCCGGGAGGGCATGGAGCAAGTGCGGGGCAAAGCCCCGCACGGCGGCTCTCTCCATCGCACGGGACCCGCACCACAGAAACGCACGCGGGCACGAGCGCAAAAGCAAACGCCCCCCCGCCTCGCCCCAACAAAAAAGCCGCCCATGGGGCGGCCTTCCCTATTTTCTCTAAAAGCCCGCCGCAGGCGACCTACTCAACCTCCATCCAGGCGGTGCCACACCGCGAACTCTCCAAACACGCCTCCATGAAACGCACCCCTCTGAGCCCATCCTCGCCGGACGGGAAATCCGGGGCCGCCCCGATGGCGATGGTGTCGCAAAACGATTTGTAGATATTGGCGAAAGCCAGCAGCCACCCCTCGGGATGCCCGGCCGGGGTATGCGAATAGGCCATGGCCCCGGGCAAGAGATCGGGGGTGCCCCGGGTGATAATCCGCACGGGCTCGTTCAGCGGCGTGTACCGCAGGTGGTCGGGGGCCTCCTGGAACCACTCCAGGCCCCCTTGGTCGCCGAACACGCGCAGCCTGAGCCCGTTGACCGCGCCCGTGGCCGCCTGGGAGTACCAGTAGACCCCGCGCGCACCAGTGTCGTATTCGGTCAGGACGACGCCGTTGTCGTCGAGCTCCCGGCCCTCCACCAGGGAATCGAGCCGGGCGGCCAGCCGGGTCAGGGTCAGGCCGGTGACGTGGGGCACGAGGTATTCGATGTGCGATCCCACGTCGCCAAGCGACAGGACGCCGCCGCTGCGTTCGGGATCGGCCCGCCAGGAGGCCTGGACATTGCCCGAGGCTTCGAGCAATTCAGCCAGCCACCCCTGGGGATACTCGCAGTTCACAAAGCGGATCTCGCCCACGTCGCCACGCGCGATCATCTCGCGCATCTGCCGGACCATGGGGTAGCCCGCATAGGTGTAGGTCACGGCCAGGACCAGCCGCCGCTCGCGGGCCAGGTCCACAAGCTCCTGGGCCTGGGCCGAGGTCTGGGTGAACGGCTTGTCGCACATGACGTTGATGCCGCTTTGCAGGCAGGCCCGGACATTGGGGAAGTGGGCCTCGTTGGAAGTGACCACCACGGCGAAGTCGATGTCCCCGGCTTCGAGCCGGGCCAGCTCCTCCGGCGTGGCATAGACCCGGTCCTCGTCCAGGCCGAGTTCCCGGCCCAGTTCGCGGCTCTTTTCCAGGTCGCGGGAAAAGCATCCGGCCACCAGCCGGGCCTGCCCGTTCAGGGCCAGGGCCCGCCGGTGCACACCGCCGACAAACGCACCGGGGCCGCCGCCGATCATGGCATACTTGAGCATGGCTACACCTCGTTTATTATTCGCCCTTTTAGCACCGAATTATATGAGCAATCTACTAATTATAACCAAGGCTATTGACGACATCTCGATATAGTAATATGAATAAACATGCTTTTAACGTCCCGATTCCCAATCTTCAAAAATTTACATTTTTAGAAAAAATCTAGATTTATTTTTTGCACAACCCATCGACTTATAAAGACATATTACCGTTGACATTTTATTCCATAATGCCTATTAATTTTTTAGCGACTAGGTAGGGACGCGATGCGCCCCGTGCGGGATCAATGATCCTGCCCTAGACGCTTTTTTTTTACCCAATTAAAATTGAGGCGGCCCATGTATATTTGCTACTTAGATGAATCGGGAACTCCAGAACAGTCTGGGAATACAGGCCATTTTGTTTATGCCGGAATAGCAATACCTGCCGAGACATGGCGAGCCAAAGATAAAGAAATATATGATATCAAAAAGAAGTATGGATTAGAAAAAACCGAAATTCATGCAGGGTGGATTAACAGGAAATATTTCGAGCAAATGAAAATCCCCAACTTCGATTTACTGGACTATGCTAACCGAAGACTAGAAGTCGGCAAAGAACGCCTGAATATCCTCAACAAGATGAGCTTAGCGAGGGCAAAAAAGAAAGAAATTATAAATAAAAAAAAGTACTTTGCAAAAACAGTTGATTATACTCATTTAACATTTAATGAGCGTCATCAATTCCTAACCGAAGTCCTTAACACCGTCTCTATGTGGGCTGACTCAAGAATTTTTTTCCATTCGATTAAGAAAGCCCACTATAAACCAACATCATCTCAACTTGGTGGTATATATGAAGATGCATTTCAACAACTGGTCTCAAGATTTCAAATGTTTCTTCTCAATAAAGGCGGTTCCGACGGAGAAAACCTACTAGGCACAATTGTCTCTGACAACAACGAAACCGTAAATAAAAAGCTCACGTCGCTGATGAGAAGGTTTCACAAAAATGGCACTTTTTGGAGAGACATTGACCATATAATCGAAACGCCTTTTTTCGTTGATAGCCAGCTGACATCTATGATTCAAATTGCAGATGTTATTTCTTATGGACTACGTCGATACTGGGACAACGGCGAGAACGATTTTTTTAGATTAATATTCTCACGCATTGATCGAGCTGGGCCAGCTTTGGTCGGAGGTAGGCACTTCACTCCTTGTGAAACGTGTTCTTGCGTGATTTGCAAAGCTCAAAGACGTTGCCGTCGGTAACCAATCTGCCACTGGCCTCGTGAAACGGCCTGTGCTATCCCTTCGGCCATGGGATTCTTCACCAATCTGCTGCCCGGACGGACGGCTCCCGCTCCAAACCGGCACCGAGGCGCTTCGGGCGAGGACGCGGCCGCGCGCTATCTGGAGTCCAGGGGATTCCGGGTGCTCGACCGCAACTGGCGCTTTCATCAATGGGAATTGGACCTGGTCTGCCGCGACCGGGACACGGTGGTTTTCGTGGAGGTCAAAACCCGGCGGGCCGGGGCCATGGCCGCACCGGGCGAAGCCCTGACGCGAAAGAAACAGGCCCGGCTGATCAAGGCGGCCAGCCACTACCTGACCGAGCACGACCTTTGGGACGAGCCGTGCCGCTTCGACCTGGCCTCGGTCACGGACACGGGCGCGTCCCTGGACGTGGAACTTGAGGAAAACGTCTTTCAACTGGACGGGCAGAGAGCATGAGCGATACCGGCACCCTGTATGTCGTGGCCACCCCCCTGGGCAACGCGGACGACCTGTCGCCAAGGGCGCGGAACGTCCTCATGGACGCGGACGTGGTCCTGGCCGAGGACACCCGGCGGGCCGGGCTGCTGTTCCAGCGGCTGGGACTGCCTCGCCACGGCAGGCTGATTTCCTTTTTCGAACACAACGAGGACAAGAAGCTGCCCAAGGTCCTGGACCAGTTGGCCGGGGGCCTAAACGTGGCGCTCATCTCGGATGCGGGCACCCCGCTGCTGTCCGATCCCGGCTTCACCCTGGTCCGCGCCTGCCGGGAACAGGAGATCAGGGTCACGCCCGTGCCGGGCCCGTCCGCGCCGGTCACGGCCCTGTCCGCCTCGGGCCTGCCGCCCCTGCCCTATACCTTCCTGGGCTTCCCGCCGCGCAAGAAGAGCCAGACCGAAAAGCTCTTCGCCTCCCACCGCGACACCGGGGCCACCCTGGTCCTGTTCGAACGCAAGACACGCCTCAAGGGCACGCTGCAAATCGCCCGCGACATCCTGGGACCGCGCGATTTCTGCGTGGCCCGGGAGCTGACCAAGGAGTATGAGGAATTCCTGCGCGGCAACCTCGGGGACCTGGCGTCCTTCGACTTCGAGCTGCGCGGCGAACTGACCGTGATCATCGGCCCGGGCGGGGCCGACGGCGAAGCGGACGAGGCGGTCATCGTGAAGCGCATCGAGGAGGAGACCGAGGCCGGGGGCAAGCCCAAGGAGATCGCCCGACGCGTGGCCGAGCGCAGCCCGGGCTGGACCGCCAAGGAAGTTTACGCCCTCATGCGCGACTGACGGCGGGGAGAACAAAGAAGGCCGAAAACGGGAATCCCGCTTCCGGCCTCTTGTGGGGCAACACGCGGACGCGCGGCTAATTGCCGTACAACGCGTCCTTGTGGAAGAAGCAGTAAAAGTCGCCGGACTCGGCGAACAGGACAGGATGACGCCGAGGGAACCGGCGGGCATAGCGGAAAGCGGTCGGGCAGCACCCTTTGAAGAGCGCGCCGACGGCGGGGCCCAGGCCGGCCAGCAACGCCATCAGGGCGAAGACCAGCACACCGTCCACGAAAAACAGATCATATTCCATACTTGAAACCTCCGAAATTGATTCAATCCTCAGTATAGCCCTTTTCCGCGGCGAAGCAACCCCGTTCGTAAATTCTTTTCTTCACATTCCCCCGCCTGACGTGGACATTCGGACAGCTTGACATCTCGGCCCGACTGCCCGACATAGCCCCCTATGAACCTCTCGGCCATTGCCCGCAAAGGGCTTGACGGTGTCCTGCCTTCGGACGCCGAGATATTGTTCCTTATCGCACAAGCGCCGGAACGCTTAAACGAGCTGCTCGAACACGCCCACCGCATCCGCATGGCCCGGTTCGGCAACAAGGTCGGCTTGTGCGCCATCGTCAACGCCAAGTCGGGCACCTGTTCCGAGGACTGCGCCTTCTGCGCCCAGTCCGGTCACCACGCGGCAGCCAGCCCGCAATACCCCCTGTTGTCGGAACGGGAGATCGCCGCTGCGGCCGCCCGGGCCAGACGGTCCGGCGCAACCCGGTTCGGCATCGTGGCCTCGGGCAAGCTGGTGGGTGGACGCGACATGGACGGCTTCGAAGCGGCCGTCAAGGCCGTGGCCGGACAGGGGATGACCCCGGACCTGTCGCCGGGCCTCCTGGACCGGTCCCAGCTCACGCGCCTGAAAAAGGCGGGACTGTGCGGCTACCATCACAACCTGGAGACCTCGGCCGCGTACTTCCCGAAGATGTGCACCACCCACACCTACGACGAAGACGTCGATGCGGTGCGGGCCGGACTCGACGCCGGGCTGTACGTCTGCTCGGGCGGCATCTCCGGCATCGGCGAGACCTGGGACGACCGGGTGGAACTGGCCCTGCTCCTGCGAGACCTCGGCGTGCCGTCCGTGCCCATGAATTTCCTGACGCCCATCCCGGGCACGCCGTTGGAGGGACGCGCCCCGCTCTCCCCCGAGGAGGCGTTGACCATCATCGCCCTGTACCGCTTTCTGTTGCCCGACCGGCAGTTGCGCATCTGCGGCGGCAGGCCCACGGTCTTCGGGACCGCCCGCCGATCCGAGGTATTCACCGCCGGGGCCAGCGGCCTGATGATCGGCGACTACCTGACCACGCGGGGCGGCGACGCGCAAACTGATCTCGACGACATGCGCCGGGCAGGCCTGGCCCCGGCAAAGGAGTGATCCCCATGGCCGACAAAACGCCCCGCGACGAACTTCGGTCCGGCTCGTCCCTGCCCGACTCGCCCCTGTCGGACCTGCACCGGCTGGTCTGGACCGCGCTCATGGCCGCCCTCATCGGGGCCGGAGCCTATCTCATCGTGCCTATCGGCCCGGTGCCGGTGTCCATGCAGCCGTTCTTCATCTTCCTGGCCGGGTACCTGCTCGGACCCCGGCACGCGGCCATGGCCATGGCCCTATACCTGCTGGCCGGGTTCATCGGCCTGCCCGTATTCGCGGGCGGCAAATCCGGACTCGGCTACCTGCTCGGACCCACGGGCGGCTACCTGGTCGGATTCCTGGGCACCGGCTTCATCTGCGGCCTGGGCCGGACCCGCGCGGGTGAGCTGCCCTGGACGCGCGGCCTCCTGGCCGGGCTGGCGGGCGTGGGGCTGGTCTATGCCACCGGCGCGATCTGGCTCAAATACGTCCTGGCCCTGTCCTGGGCCAAGGCCATGGTCGCGGGTGTGCTGCCCTTCATCCCCTGGGACATCCTTAAAGTGGTAGTGGCCCTGGCCTGCGCCCGGCACATGGTCCGCCTGCGCCTGACGCCCGGCCGGTAGCGAGTGCAAATCCCCGCACCCACTGGACAGACGGGACCGTCTATGATTTGATGCGCTCCCGTCCATAACTTGATAGGATGCCTCACATGAAGCCTACGTCGCTGACCGATATCCACCGCCTGACCTGGACCGCGCTCATGGCCGCCCTCATCGGGGCCGGGGCCTACGCCAACCTGCCCATCGGCCCGGTGCCGGTCTCCCTCCAGACCTTTTTCGTCGCCCTGGCCGGGTTCGTGCTCGGCCCCCGGCGGGGCGCCCTGGCCGTGGGCCTGTATCTGCTGGCGGGTGCCGTGGGCCTGCCCGTGTTCGCGGGCGGCAAGTCCGGGCTCGGCCACCTGTTCGGTCCCACGGGCGGCTTCCTGATCGGATTCGTCCTCTACGCCGCCATCGCCGGGCTGGCCCGCACCGACGACGGGATATCCTGGGCGCGCGGTTTCGTCTTCGGCATCCTCGGCATGGCCGTACTCTTTCTCCTGGGCGCGGCCTGGCTCCAATTTTCCCTCAATCTGACCTGGGCCCGGGCCTGGACGCTGGGCGTGGCCCCGTTCCTGCTCTGGGGGCTGATCAAGACCGCCCTGGCCGTAATCACCGGCAGCTACCTGGCCCACGCCCGTCTTCTGCCCGCCCGCACCTAGCGCGGGAACGTCCATGGCGGCTCACGGCATCTCCCGACTTCAGGCCGACACCCGAACGGTGGCCTTCCTGCGCAGTTTCCTGCGTTGCTACCTGACCGGCGCGGCATTCAACACGCGCGGCATGCAGAACATCGGCCTCATGTACGCCATACTGCCGGGTCTGACGGCCATCCACAAGGACCCCAAGGACCTGCGGGCAGCCCTGAAGCGCTACGCCCGCCATTATCAGTCGCACCCCTTCTGGACGCCGTGCATGGTCGGCATACTGCTCAACGTGGAGACGACCATCAGCGCGGGCCACTTCCCGCCACGCATGCTGGCCAAGGTCCGGGACACCACCAGCTACACCCTATCTGCCATCGGCGACTCGGTCTTCGCGGGCAGCCTGCTCATCTTCTGGGCATTGTTGACCATCTGCCTGCTCCTGACCGGCTTCCCGTTCCTGGCCTTTTTCCTGGGGCTGGCCATGTTCGCGGGCCTTCAGGTTTTCCGGGCCTACACTTTCATCGGCGGGGTCAAGCAGGGATTCCGCTTCCTGGAACGGCTCAGACGCTGGGACCTGATCAACTGGGGCACCAAGGTCAAGTACGCCAACGCGGCCCTGCTGTTGTGGCTGTGGACGCTCATCTGGCCACGCCCCTTCGACTGGTGGGAATTCGCGGTCGGCCTGACCGCGCTGATGCTCTTCGCCCGCTACGTGCGCACCGGCCTGTTCTCCAGGGTCTTGGCCGTAGCCGTATTCGTGGGCCTGATTGAACTTTTCCCGTGGATCGAGACCACGGCCAGAAACGCTTTTGGCTTGTGATTTTCCTCCCGATCGGACATAACCACGACGTGAAAGCAGGTTTTGCTATGACGGATGAAAACAATAAAACCGACGAGGCCCCGGAATATCTGTCCAGGAAGGTTTTCGTCTCCTCGGAGAACGGGCTGCACGCCCGCCCGGCTGGACGGCTGGCCCAGGAGGCCCAGACCTTCGACTCGGACATCTCCCTGGTCGCCGAAAATCAGACGGTGGACGCCAAGTCCATCCTGGACATCCTGACCCTGGCCGCCGGTCCGGGCAACATGGTGGAACTGCGCGCCCGGGGCGCGGACGCCGAGGCCGCGCTTGACCGGCTCGAAGCGCTGTTCCTGAACAAATTCGAAGGGGCATAAATGGCTGATTCGACCCTCACGGGTATACCGGTCGCCACCGGCATTGCCATCGGCAAAGCCTTTTTCGTGAACCGGAATCATATGGCGAACCTGCCCCGGCAGATCGTCGCCGCTGAAGACATGCCCGCGGAGATCAAACGCCTCCACGCCGCCTTCAAGGATGTGGAAACCGAACTGGCCGCCATCCGCGAACAAGTGCCCGAGGAACTCAAGAGCCACGGCTCCCTCATCGACACCCACCTGATGATGCTCAAGGACCCGAAACTGTCCGGGGCCGCCGCGAAATACATCGAGACCCTGGGCCTGAACGCGGCCTGGGCCCTGGAAAAGGCCGTTTCCGACCAAGAGGCCGCTTTCGAGGCCATCCGGGACCAGTACATCCGCGAACGCATGCAGGACGTGCGCGTGGTCGCGGAAAAAGTTCAGATCAAGCTCATGGGCGTGAAGACCGACCTGTCCTCCATCTCGGGCCGGGCCATCATCATGGCCCACGACCTGACCCCGGCCGACACGGTCGAACTCCAGGTGGACAAGATCATGGCGTTCGCCACCGTACGCGGCGGCAAGACCTCCCACACCGGGATCATGGCCCGCTCGCTGGGCATCCCCGCCCTGGTCGGCGTGGGGCGGCTGGAGGAGGTCCACGACGGCGACCTGGTGGTCATCGACGGGTTGACCGGCAAGATCGTGGTCAATCCCACCGAGAGCGAACTGGCCGAGTACAACGAACGGGCCGCCCTGTTCGAGGACTACACCCGCAAAATCCGCCGCCACTGCCACCTGCCCGCCGAGACCTTCGACGGCTCCAGGGTCATGGTCCACGCCAACATCGAACTGGTGGAAGAGGTCACGGCGGTGTTGGACAACGGCGGCGAAGGGGTGGGGCTGTACCGTACCGAATACGCCTATCTCAACCGGACCACCCTGCCCACCGAGGACGAGCTGGCCGAGAAGTACATCGACCTGGCGGCCATCATGGCCCCCCGCAAGGTGGTCTTTCGTACGCTGGACCTGGGCAGCGACAAATTCATCTCGACCTTCGGCGAGCTCAATGAGACCAACCCGGCCATGGGTCTGCGGGCGATCCGCTTCTGCCTGAAGAACCCGCAGCTATTCAAAACCCAACTGCGGGCCATCCTGCGGGCCTCGGTCTACGGCAACGTTTCGCTCATGTTCCCGATGATCTCCGGCGTCAAGGAAATCCGTCAGGCCAAGGCGTGGCTGGCCCAGGCCAAGGCCGAGCTCCGGCGCGAGGGCGTGGACTACGACCCGGACATGCCGCTCGGGACCATGATCGAGCTGCCCGCCGCCGTGCTGATCGCCGACTTCCTGGCCCACGAGGTGGACTTCTTCTCCATCGGGACCAACGACCTGATCCAGTACTCCATCGGCGTGGACCGGACCAACCGGCACGTGTCCTACCTGTACCAGCCGCTGCACCCGGCCACCCTGCGGGCCATCAAGTTGGTGGTTGACGCCGCGCATCAGGCAGGCATAGAAGTATCCCTTTGCGGCGAGGTGGCCTCGGACCCGTTCTGCGTGCCCCTCCTGCTCGGCATGGGCATCGACTCCATCTCCATGACCCCCCAGGCCATTCCCGGCATAAAGCGGATCATCCGGCAGACCAACATGCACGACTGCCGCCTGCTCCTCAAGGACGTCCTGGAGTGCCGCACGGTCAGCCGCATCAACAATCTGGTGATGGACAACATCTTCAAGCACTTCCCCGAGGAAGTGACCTTCTTTTCCTCCCTGCTCGAAAACGACGAGCTGCCCAGCTAAGATCATGGCCAAGAAAAAAAACAAGACCCTCTCGCCCGACACCATCGCGGTCAACAAACAGGCCCGCCGCCTCTATGAGATCCTTGAGACCTTCGAGGCGGGCATCTCCCTGGTCGGCTCAGAGGTCAAATCCCTGCGCGCCGGACAGGTCTCCTTCAAGGATGGCTACGTCTCCTTCCGCCGGGACTCCGCTTTTCTGGTGGGCGTGCACATCGCGCCCTACGAGAAGACCGGCGTCTACGACCAGCACGACCCGGAACGTCCCCGCCGCCTGCTTCTGCACAAGCACGAGATCACCGAGCTTCAGGCCAAGACCGAACAAAAAGGCCTGACCGTGATGCCCATGAAGATGTATTTCAGCCGGGGCAAGGTGAAGGTCCAGCTCGGCCTCGGGCGCGGCAAGAACGTCCACTCCAAGAAGCAGGACCTCAAGGATCGCGACATCGCCCGGGACACGCAGCGGCAACTGGCCGCGTACAAGTAGGCTAGGCCCGCGTCCCGGACGCTCCCGTTCCTTCCTCT
Organism: Desulfovibrio sp. Huiquan2017; assembly: GCF_017351175.1. Lineage (NCBI taxonomy): Bacteria > Pseudomonadati > Thermodesulfobacteriota > Desulfovibrionia > Desulfovibrionales > Desulfovibrionaceae > Desulfovibrio > Desulfovibrio sp. Huiquan2017. The sequence continues at coordinate 10,476 of NZ_JAFMPN010000025.1, forward strand.
CCGCTCTCTCCTCCGCTCTCCACGGCCCCTTGCGGCGTCCCGTCGGGCTGCCCCGAGCTCCCCTCCGGTGCCTCTTCGTCCGGTGCCTCTTCGTCCGGTGCCTCTTCGTCCGGTGCCTCCTCATCCGGCTCGGACTCTTCAGACCGTGCGGACGCGGGGTTTGCGTCTCCGACCCCGGCCTGACGGGATACCGACTGGACGACCGGCGGCGCGAACCGTTTGGGAAATCCGGCCACAAAGCTCCAGAACATCAACTTGGCCATGCCCTGCCCCGGAAGAATACGGCAGACGCCGGGAAATCCGCATGATCTTTTTTCGCCGCTCCATGCGCTCCTCTTTGTCCACACGCCTAAAACAGGCCGAATGATACGTCTCAACGCAGAGCAAAGTGTGGCAACCGGTCGCCGGAAACGGCGCGAAGGGAGGACGGAATCAGAATAGCTTCGCCTGGACCTGCGGCTTGTCCTCGGGCCTGACCTTCCGGAAGGTCAGCCGGTGGAGACGGCAGGGGCCGAGCGTCCGGATGGCCTCGACGTGGGCCTTGGTGCCGTAGCCCATGTGCTTGGACAGACCGTAGCCGGGATAGCGCGCGGCCAGCCGGACCATGAGGCGGTCGCGGAAGGTCTTGGCCAGGACCGAGGCTGCGGAAATGGCCGGAACCTTGCCGTCGCCCTGGACCACGCACTCCTGGGGAATGTCGCGTTCAAGGGCGTGGTTCGGAATGAGTTTGTCGCCGTCGATACGCAGGAAACGCGGCTCGACCTTCATGGCCCGCACGGCCCGGCCCATGGCCCGGAAGGTGGCTTGCAGGATATTGATTTCATCGATCTCCCACGGCCAGGCCACGCCCAGCCCCCAGGCCACGGCCTGGGCGCGGATGAGCGGGTAGAGCATCTCCCGTTTGGCGGCAGTCAGCTTCTTGGAGTCGTTCAGCCCGGGCAAATCATATGCCTTGGGCAATACGCACGCCCCGGCCACCACGGGCCCGGCCAGACACCCCCGCCCGGCCTCGTCCACCCCCGCGATCTCCGCGGGCGCATACTGCCGCCCGCCAAACAACAACACCTGTGCCATCGACTTCCTCCGTCCCCGGTTGTGCCCCAAAGCGCCCCGAAAAGCTACATCCCAAACCACAAAAGCCCGGAGCGTCGCGAAACGCTCCGGGCTGATATCTCAGCGTAATCCCGGGAACTTTTATTCCCAGATCTGCTTGGACTTGATGCGGGCGGCCTTACCGCGCAGGTTGCGCAGGTAGTAGATGCGGCTCCGGCGGACCTTGCCCTCGGAAACCACTTCCACGCGGTCGATGTAGGGGGAGTTCATGGGGAACACGCGCTCCACGCCGATGCCGTCGGAAATCTTGCGCACGGTGAAGGCGGAACCGGTGGTGCCACGGCGGCGGCGCAGGACCGCACCCTGAAAGACCTGAATACGCTCTTTCTCGCCCTCGATGATCCGGTAGTGCACCTTGACGGTGTCGCCGGCCTTGAACTCGGGCATATCCAAGCGGATGTGTTCGGCTTCGATTTTCTTGATGATGTCCATGGTATTCTCCTTAAAAATTGCAGAGTGCTGGACCAGCGGCCTTACGCCGCCATCCGCCTCTAGTACTCATCCGCCACGAGCCGGTCGACGATGATGGCGACCGCGCTTCTGACCGACAGATGATTGTAGTCGTCCAAATACCGGAGCGGCCTGACAATGCCGTCGGTTTTGGAGAGGACTTCCTCCGCCAAACCGTGTCCAGTACCAAAAATCAATAATACTGGAGAGTTGGCGAGCCAGCTTCGCACATCGCCAAAGGTCAGGGCGGGCTGGGCTTGCTTGCGGCGATCCAGTCTTGCTGAAGTGGCCGCGAGGCGGGGACATTGCCCTGTTTGGGTCGTAATGTCAAGGATGGCCCCTTCGATATCGTCAAAAACCTTGACCTTGGAAAAGGCCTCGGCGCGATCCGGATTGGCCTGCGCTCCCGCGCCCTCTCGCCAGTGGCCGAGGAGCTTTTCCGCCAGCGCCTTCTGGTCCTCGATGGGCGTGGTGGCGTAGAACCCGCCCAGGCCGTAGCTGCGGGCCACCCGGGCCATGTCGTGCAGATCCAGGTTGGTCACGGACACGGCCACCTTTTCCCCGAACTTGTTGACCACGGGATAATGGCACAGAGCGATGTACAGGTTTCGGCCCAGCCGGGTGCGCGGCAACCGCCGCAGAAAGTCGATGTCCTCCACGGTCAGGCTCGCCGTGGGCAGGACGTCGGGCCGGTCGCGCAGGGTGGCGGTCAGGGACTGCTCGCGCCGCCATTCGCCGATTTTGCCGTGGTCGCCGGAACGCAGGACCTCGGGGACCATGAGCCCGTCGAATTCCTCGGGCCGGGTGTAGTGCGGATATTCCAGCAGCCCGGCGGAAAAGGATTCCTCGTCGCCGGACTCCTCGTGGCCCATGAAGCCGGGCAGCAGCCGGGCCACGGCCTCGACCAGGCACACAGCGGCGGCCTCGCCGCCGTTGAGCACGAAATCGCCCACCGAGACCAGCTCCACGGGATAGAGGTCGAGCAGCCGCTCGTCAATGCCCTCGTAGCGGCCGCAGATGAGGGTCACGTCTTCTTCGTGCGCCAGCTCGCGGGCCTGAGCCTGGCTGAACGGCTTGCCGCGCGGAGAGAGCATAAGAATGCGCCCCCTGGACTCGATGGAGTCCAACGCCTTGACCATGGGATCGAGCTTGAGAAGCATGCCGGGCCCGCCGCCGAAGGGGCGGTCGTCCACAGACTTGTGCACCCCGCCCGCGAATTGCCGGACGTCCACGAAATCGATGTTGACCAGACCGGTCTCCACGGCCTTGGACATGAGCCCGTTGTTCAGCGGCGACTCGAAATAATGCGGGAAAATGGAAACGAGATGGAAGTTCATGCGGACGGCTTCTTCGGGCGCGGGGGGCGGCGCTTCTTCTGTTTGGGCGGATCGGGGTGGAGGTAGAGGTCGAGCAGCCCCTCGGGCGGTTCGATCACGATGGCCTCCGCGTCCAGGTCGATATCCAGGACGAACTCGGGCACGGCGGGCAGCAGGATCTCGACGCCCTCGCCGTTCTCGATGACCCATGTGTCCTGCTCGCCGGTTTCGTAGAACCCCTTGAGCTCGCCCACCTCGCTGCCGTCTTGAAGCGTCACCCGGCAGCCGATGATCTCGTGGAGGTAGAGTTCGCCTTCCTCCAGCTCGGGCAGGTCGGTTTCGCGGACCAGCAGCTCCATGCCGCGCAAGGCCTCGGCCTGGTCGCGATCCGCCACCTGGGGCGAGGTCATCAGGATCAGATCCTTATGCGCGCGCCAGGAGGTCACCTCGATGGGCCGGGGACGTCCCTTGCCGTCGGACAAGAAGAGCGGGGCCTCGTCGAAAAGAGCCGGGGAGTCCGCATAACTTCGTATGCCGAACTCCCCGCGAATTCCGTGCGCCTTGACCACCCCGCCCACGGGGATGAAACCGGGCTGTTCTTTCATGGGCTATCCGTTTGCTGACGGCAAAAGGCCGAATCGTTCGTCGCACGAGGCCGGGCCGCCCGCGACAAAAAACCCGTATTGCCTGCCGCAAATAGACCGGGGCCGCCGCGCAGGGGTTTCCCGCACGCCGGTCCAGGGTCGTTGGCGTCTCGCCGCGGGCCGGGGAAGGCCCTCGCGCGGACGGACAAATGCGTCGCCGTTCCCGAAGGGAAAGCTATTCGAGGATTTCCAGGACGGAGCGTTTCCGCGCCTTGGTGGAAGCGGCTCCAAGCAGTGTGCGCATGGCTCTCGCCGTGCGGCCCTGCTTGCCGATCACCTTACCGAGATCCTCTTTGGCCACCTTCAGCTCGATCACCGAGGTCTGTTCGCCTTCGACCTCGGAAACGTGCACTTCGTCCGGGTTGTCCACCAGGGACTTGGCAATGTACTCAATCATCTCTTTCAACATGACGTCACCTCCGGTGCCGACGCGTCGCCGCGCGCCGTGAATATGAGCTGCCAAACGAGGTCCGGACCCTGCAGGCCGGCCGGCGGGCCCGCCTGGACAAAAAGCGCGAGCTACTTGCCGGCTTTCTTCAGCAGAGAACGAACCGTATTGCTGGGCTCAGCGCCCTTTTCCAGCCACTTCCCAATCTTCTCCATGTCCAGCACGATCTCGTTCGGCTCGACCATGGGGTTGTAATGCCCGAGGAATTCGACGGGGCGTCCATCGCGGCGGACGGCGCTGTCGAGAGCCACCACGCGGTAGAAGGGACGCTTCTTGGAACCCATACGGGACAGTCTGATTTTCATTGCCATGGTTCTTATACTCCCAATAGTTGTTTAATACGTTTTTGCCTACGTAATGGCAAGGTTTATCGCTTGAAGGACCGTCAAGTGCCGGTCACTTACTTCTTGCGTTTCTTCTTATTCTTCTTTTTGTTCAACTTTTTCTTTTGGCGTTCCTTGAGCGTCTTCTTGGAAACGGTCCGCTTGGCCCCTTCCTCCTCCATGCCGGGCATTCCCGGCATTCCGGGCATCCCAGGCATTCCGGGCATTCCGCCCAGCGCGCTCATGTCGGGCATCCCGCCCCCGCCCAGACCGGGCAGCTTGGGCAGGCCGAACTTGCCCTTCTTCTTTTTGCCGCCGCCCATCATGCTCTGCATGACTTTACTCATCTGCTTGAAATTCTTGATGAGCGCGTTGACGTCGGCGACCTTGACGCCCGAGCCCCTGGCGATGCGGTCCTTGCGGCTGGCGCTCTTGAGCAGATCGGGCTGGCGACGCTCTTTCATGGTCATGGAGGAGATGATCGCCTCAGTGCGCTTCATCTCTTCCTCGGGCAGGGCATTGTCGCCCAACTGCTTCATGATGTTGCCCATGCCGGGGATCATCTTGAGCAGCCCTTCCATGGAACCGAGCTTCTTGAGCTTCTTCATGTGGCCCAGGAAGTCCTCGAAATCGAATTCGGCCTTGGCCATCTTATCGGCCAGGGCCTTGGCCTCCTCCTCGTCGATCTCGCTCTGGGCCTTCTCGATGAGGGTCATCATGTCGCCCATGCCGAGGATGCGCGAAGCGATGCGGTCGGGGTGGAACAGTTCCAGCTCGGAGAGCTTCTCGCCCACGCCCACAAACTTGACCGATTGGCCGGTGACGGTCTTGATGGACAAGGCCGCGCCGCCCCTGGCGTCGCCGTCCATCTTGGTCAGGACCACGCCGGTGATGCCGAGCTTTTGGTTGAACGACTCGGCCACGGTAACCGCGTCCTGGCCGGTCATGGCGTCGGCCACGAATAAAATTTCCTGGGGCTCGCACTCGCGCTTGATGTTCGCCAGCTCGTCCATCAGCGTCTCGTCGATGTGCAGACGGCCCGCGGTGTCGAACAGGATCAGGTCGCAGCCCAACTCCTCGGCCTTGACCAGCGCGTCCTTGCAGATGTCCACCGGGTCCATGTCCGTGGTGGACGGATAGACCGGCACGTCGAGCTGTCTGGCCAGGGTGTTCAACTGGTCGATGGCCGCCGGGCGGTAGACATCGGCGGGGACCAGGTACGGCTTCTTACCGTGCTGCTTGCGCAAGAACCGTGCGATCTTGCCTGAGGAGGTGGTCTTTCCCGAGCCTTGCAGGCCGACCATCATCAGCTTGAGCGGCCGGGCCTTGAGATCCAGGTCCTGCTGCTCGCCGCCGAGCAGTTCGATGAGTTCCTCGTTGACGATCTTGATGAAGTGCTGACCGGGTTCGAGCCCTTTGAGCACCTCGTCGCCGAGAGCGCGCTCCTTGACCTGATCGACGAACTGCTTGACCACCTTGAAGTTGACGTCGGCTTCGAGAAGCGCGAGACGCACCTCCCTCAGACCCTCCTTGATATTGTTCTCGTCAAGGGTCTTTTTGCCGCCCAACTTGGAGAAAGTGGCGCCGAGTCTTTCTTGCAGGCTCTCGAACAACTGATCAACTCCCCGGGATTACTAAATTTATTATTTTCACCTGCGCGAAAACCACCGTCCAGCGCGGGCAAAGAGGACGTTTGTTAAGCCAGATTCCCCGGATAGTCAAGGGTGACGGGGGTCGCCTCACAGGAGCGTCCCCTGCCTCGGGGGCCTCTCCGGGCCCGAATCGGGGACGGGCTCCAGCAGCGTCGGACCGTCCGTGACCGGGCTGTTGACCCGTCGGGACACGGGCCAGGCGCGCATGCCTTGCGCCGGGTACGGGACCTGCAGCCGGGCGAGTTCCTCGCGCTCGGCTGCCGGGTCGAGCCAGCCTTGCCAAGCCGACGGGGGCAGGATGACCGGCATGCGTTCGTGAACCGGGGCCATAATCGTGTTGGGCGGACAAGTCAGCACGGCCACGGTGCCCAGAACCCCGCCGCTATGCGGATCGGTCCAGTTCGCACCGATGCCGGCCATGGCGAAGCAGTCCACGCCGTCGAGAGCGAAGGCGAAAGGCGTGCGTTCCCGGCCCTCGCGCCGCCATTCGTAGAAGGCCTGCGCCGGGATCAGGAGCCTGTGGGCCCGCACGCCCTCGCGGAAGGACGGCTTGTCGAACACCGTCTCGCAACGGGCGTTGATCAGCCGGGGTCCTATTTCCGGGCCGTCGGCCCACGACGGGACCAATCCCCAGCGGCGCACGGCGAATCCCCGCCCGCCGACGGTGAGCACGTCGGTGCCCGGCGCCGCGTTGAAGCAGGGCGTGTACTCGTCCGGCACGGGGAAGCCGAAGATCTCTTCCAGCCGTTTTCCGGGAGTGCCCAGGGCGAATCGTCCACACATGGGACCAAGCATACCCGGTTGCGCCGCCTTTCGCCACCCCTGCCGGAACAGGGCCGTTGCCCCGTTGCGCGCGGGCCGGGAATGTGCGAACAATCCATGGCAGATGCCGCACCACAAGGAACCGCTTTTCATCCAGGTCTGGTTGACCCACTTCGTGCCCTGCTTTTTTGCCGGGGCCGTGCTCCTGCTGGCGGGCCGAGGAATCCTCGGGCCGGGAGACCCGACGAGCGGTGCGGACGATCCGCTCAAGGCCGCGCTCAACGGTGCGGCCGTGGCCCTGCTCACCCTGGCCTACCACGCCAACCGCAACCGACGCAGCCGCTGCTCCGGGGAGGCATCCCGTCCACCCTACGACGGGCCGCGTCTGCGCAGCGCCGCAGCGGTGGGCTTTCTGGGCGGGGCGGCGGACATCCTCCTGACCCTGAACGGCTGGGGCGTCCTGTTCCTGGCCGTCCTGGTCCTGTCGGTCCTGGTCTGGAACCTGCGCGCCTTCGCCCGCCGCGCCGTGGACCTGCTCCGCCCGGACAGCCGGATCACCTGGAACGACGTGGGTGAGCTGATGCGCATCTACCTGGCCACACTGATCGGCTTCACCCTGGTCAACGCCGCCCTGGACGGCATGCACATGCTGGTCGGCCACGTTCCGCCCTTCGGCTTCTCCGCCGGAGGCGATCTCTTCCTGAACGCCCTCTACTATACGGTGGTAACCATGACCACGCTCGGCTTCGGCGACATCGTGCCGCACACCTGGGACGGCAAGGTCCTGCTCATCGTCCAGAGTCTGGTCAGCTACTTCATGTTTGCGCTCATGGTCGGAATCATCACCCGGGGCGTAACCCGCGCGGGAGGCCAACACCGGGATTGATCCCATGTGCCCCCGCTTGCACCCGGTTGCCAGGCGGGAACGATGGGTATAGGGAACCCTCCAAACAAAACAGGTTTCCCATGAAGATTACCCCCGACCGTCTCCGGCTGGCCGTACAGGCCTTCTTTACTCTCCTTTCCCTCTACGCGGGTTATCGCTTCCTCCTCTTCCTGAACTGGGCGGGAGGCCGCTCGGACACGTTCGTGCCCAAGCCCGGCGCGGTAGAGGGGTTCCTGCCCATCTCAGCCCTGCTCGGCCTCAGACGGCTGGTCTCCTCGGGATTCTGGGACCGGGCCCATCCGGCGGCCCTGACGATCTTCCTGGCCGCCCTGGCCATGGCCTTCCTGTTCCGCAAGGGATTCTGCGGCTACATCTGCCCGGTGGGCTTCCTGTCCGGGCTGCTGGAACGGGTCGGACGCAGGCTCGGCCTGGCCAAAACCCTCCCCCGATGGCTGGACCGGCCCCTGCACGCGATCAAGTATCTGGTCATGGGCGGCTTCCTGGTCGGGGTCTTCTCCATGTCCCAGCGCGCCCTGGAATATTTTCTACGCAGCCCGTTCAACCAGACCTCGGACGCGCACATGCTCGGCTTCTTCCTGCACCCCTCCGGCACAGCCCTGGCCGTACTCCTCATCCTGGCCGCGCTCAGCCTTGTGGTGCGCAACTTCTGGTGCCGGTACCTGTGCCCCTACGGCGCGCTCCTGGGGATCATGTCCTGGTTCAGTCCGGTACGCGTGACGCGCGACGCGGACGCCTGCGTGCACTGCGGCCGGTGTTCGGCGAACTGCCCTTCGGGCATTGCGGTGGAGATGAAAAACGCGGTGCGCACCCCGGAGTGCATCGGCTGCGGCCAATGCGTCGGAGCCTGCCCGGTCGAGGGCTGCCTCGGATTCCGCGCGCTTGGCAAACGCATCCCCTGGTGGACCGTGGCCGTGGGAGCCGTACTCCTGCTCCTGGCCGCCCGGATCTGGGCCGGATACGCCGGGGTCTGGGACACCCCCCTGCCGCCGGACATGCTCAAGCGCATCTATCAGGCGGGCGCCGGACTGTCTTGATGCCTCCGGCGGCCAGAGGGGGAAACTTTCGAGAAAGTTTCCCCCCTCTGGACTCCCCCTTCAAAGCTTTTTGGGTGCCTGCGGCAGGGGCGNCCAGAGGGGGAAACTTTCGAGAAAGTTTCCCCCCTCTGGACTCCCCCTTCAAAGCTTTTTGGGTGCCTGCGGCAGGGGCGTGCGTTTTTTTGATGGGGGAAACGGAACAACCCAATTCAAACGACGCCCGGCGCCCCCTACCCGCGAAGCGACGATAAAGAGTTTAGGAAATAAGAAAATGGGGGTCCGAGGGCTCCCTTACTCCAGTCCTTTCAGCCGCCGCATGGCGTCTTCGAGCACATCCATTTCCTTGGCGAAGCAGAAGCGCGCCAGGGTCTCTCCCTCCGGGCCGGAGTAGAAGGCCGAGCCCGGCACGCAGGCCACCCCGGTCCGTTCCAGGAGGTACAGGGCGCGTTGCTTGGCGGTCCGGCCCGGCAACCGGGTCACGTCGGCCAGGGCGTAATACGCCCCGGCAGGAATGTGCGGGGACAGGCCCACGGCACGCAGGGTGTCGCAGAACAAATCCCGTTTCGTCTGATGCTCGTCGGACACACCCCGGTAATAGTCCGGGCCAAGCTCCTCCAGCCCCTTGGCCGCGCCGATCTGGAGAGGCGCGGGCGCGCACACGTAGACCAAATCACTGAAATGGCCGATGGCCAGCGCCCACTCGGGGTCGCAAATGGCGTAGCCCAGCCGCCAGCCGGTGATGGCAAAGACCTTGGACAGTCCCGAGATGGTGATGGTTCGGCGGGCCATGCCCGGCAGGGTGGCCGGAGCGATATGGGTACGTCCATCGAAGACGAAATGTTCGTAAATCTCGTCGGTAAAGACGAACAGGTCGTGGGATTCGGCGAAATCCGCGATGAGTGCGAGTTCCTCGCGTTCAAAGACCTTGCCCACCGGGTTGGACGGGGTGTTCAGAACGATGGCGCGGGTCTTTGCGGTCACGGCCCGCTCCAGGTCCTCGGCGGCAAAGCCCCAGTCCGGCGGTTCCAGGGTGACGTAGACCGGCTTGATGCCCAGTGAGGCCATGGTCACGATGTGGTAGCCGTAGTAGGGTTCGAAGACCAGGACCTCGTCGCCCTCGTCCAGAAGGGCCAGGCAGGCGGAATAGAAGGCCCCCGTGGCCCCGCAGGAGACGACCACCTGGCCGTCCGGGTCCACTTCCATGCCGGTGTACGCGCGCTGCTTGGCGGCCACGGCCGCGCGCAGGCGGGGCAGGCCGTCGAAGCGGGTATAGATGTTCGCGCCCGCGCGCATGGCCTCCTCGGCGCCCTTGAGGACCGGCTCGGGCACGGGCAGGTCGCACACGCCCTGGGCCAGGTTCACGCCCGACACCCTGGCGCATTCGATAGTCATGTTGCGGATCTCGGACTGGGCCACCAGGGGCCTGCGCTTGCTCACGTTCAGCGGCATGGGACACTCTCCGGTTGGAACGGTGGGAAAGGGGTAAGGCCGGATCTTATATGACTTCCCAAAGGAATAAAACCCCGATCCCGCACCCGCCATGGGACTTGACAGTCCCGAGCCGGACCGGGGCCGGGTTGACGAAAGACGCGCAGCCCCCTATAGCCTGGAATACGAACCCTTTCCCGAAGGAGCATTCCATGAGAGTTCTCGCTTCCGTCCTGCTGTCCCTCCTGGCCCTGTGCTGCCTCGCCGCCTGCGGCGGAAACGACGCGCCCGACGATCCCAAGCTGTCGGACGAAGGCAAGGAGATCGTCCGGGCCATGGGCGGCCCCTTCACCGAGGCCGAATTCAATAAATTCCTCGCGGACCTGCCGGAGATTCCGGGACTGGCCGCGCAGTCCATGCCGATGGCGGACGACGCTTCGGATGCGAGCCAGGCGATCAAGAACGCCATCGGCTCCCACGGGTGGGACGAGGACCGCTTCCTGTACATTTACAGCCACGCCATGACCATGATGAACTACGACCAGATGCAACACATGGCCGGACAGATGCGGGAGCGATTCCAAGGCATGCCCGAGGACCAGCGCAAGGCCATGGAACAGACGATGGCCCAACAGATCGGCGGCCAGATGGAAGCCCTCCGGGCCGAGGTGGACAAACAGATCCCGACCTCGGAACAGGACATCGTCCGGAAGCACATGACCGCCCTTACGAAACTCATGGGCATGCGGTAGGCCCGCCATGACCGACTTGCTCTCCCTCTGGGGCCTGCCCGACGGCCACCCGCGCACGGACATCATCCTGCCCGGCAGCCCGGAGCGCTGCCGGTCGCGCCGCGCCGTGGAGGATGAACGCGGACGGGTCTGGATGCTCGAAGCCCTGCACCCGGGGCAATTCGGACGACGCGAACGCATCGGCCGCGCCCTGGACAAGCTGTCCCGCGCCGGGCTGCCCGTGCCCGCCTACCTGGCCGGGCCGGACGGCCGGTACGTGGTCGAACACGACGGCCAGTACTACCAGCTCTCCCCCTACGTCCCGGGCGACCCCCTGCCCCAACCGGAATTCATCGAGGACGACGCGCGCGGCGAGAGCCTGGGCGCATTTCTCTGCCGCCTGCGCGAAATGTCGGGCACGGTCCGCGAATTTGACGACGAGCCCCCTTTCCTGCTGGAGGGATATGTCAACGACCTCATGACCGTCATGGCCGAACGCCGCCCCGACCTGCACCGGGCCTTGACCTCGGTCCCGCCCGCGCTTCTGCCGCTTTTCGAGGCTTGGAACGGCCTGCCGTCCGCCTTCTGCCACGGCGATTTTCATCCCCTGAACGTCATCTGGCACGGCCGGGCCGCCGTTGCCGTCATCGACTGGGAGTTCGCGGGCATCCGCCCCTGCCTGTTCGACGCGGCCAACTGCCTGGGCTGCGTGGGCATCGAGGATCCGGCCGCCCTGGTGCGCGGCCTGGCACCGGCCCTGCTGCGCACCCTGCGTCGGGGACTGTACCTGGACAAGGACTCCTTCCGTCTGCTGCCCGAACTGATCCTGGGGCTGCGCTTCGCCTGGATGTCCGAATGGCTGCGCCGCAAGGACGAGGAGATGATCGAAATCGAGGTCGCCTACATGCGCCTGCTGGCCAACTCATTGGACACCCTGCTGCCGGCCTGGCAGAAAATCCTCGGAGCATGATGCGCTTCCTCAATTCCTACGCCCGACTGCCCGAGTCCTTTTACCAGCGCATCGACCCTGAACCAGCGGCCGCGCCCGCCCTCATCCGCCTGAACCACGGGTTGGCCGCCCGCCTGGAGCTCGACCTGCCCGACTCCGATGCGGACCTGGCCGCCGTCTTTACCGGCAACCGGCTCCTGGCCGGTTCCGAACCCATCGCCCAGGCCTATGCGGGCCACCAGTTCGGCCAGTTCGTGGCCCAACTCGGCGACGGGAGGGCACATCTGCTCGGCGAGGTGGAAAACGCGGCGGGTGAGCGGTTCGACATCCAGCTCAAGGGATCGGGCAGGACCAAGTTCTCACGCGGCGGCGACGGCCGCGCCCCCCTCGGGCCGGTCATCCGCGAATACGTGGTCAGCGAGGCCATGCACGCCCTGGGCGTACCCACCACCCGCGCCCTGGCCATGGCCGCCACGGGCCAGCCCGTGTTCCGCGAGGATGAACTGCCCGGCGCGGTCATCACCCGCGCGGCCTCGGGCTTCGTGCGCGTGGGCACCTTCGAATATTTCGCGGCCCGGCGCATGGAGCCCGAACTACGGCTGCTGGCCGACCACGTCATCGAGCGCAACCACCCCGCCGCGCGCGACGCCGAAAACCCGTATACGGCGCTCTTCGAATCCGTGTGCGCGGCCCAGGCCGAACTGATGGCCCGATGGCTCTGCCTCGGCTTTGTGCACGGGGTCATGAACACGGACAACACCGCCGTGAGCGGAGAAACCATCGACTACGGCCCGTGCGCTTTCCTGGACCGCTACGACACGGAGGCGGTGTTCAGCTCCATCGACCATCTCGGGCGCTACGCCTTCAACCGGCAACCGACCGTCATGGCCTGGAACCTGGCCTGCCTGGGCGGCTGCCTCCTGCCGCTGCTCGACCCGGACGAGGCCCGGGCCCGCGCAACGGGGGAAGCCGTCCTGGACCGGTTCATCCCGACCTTCACCGACCGCTACCGACGGGAACTGTGCCGCAAGATCGGCCTGCCCCCGGACGACGAAGGCTTTGCCCTGGCCCGCCGACTCCTTGACCTCATGCGCCGCAGCCGCGCCGACTTCACCAACGCCTTCCGCGCCCTCTGCGATGCCCAGACGGCCCCGGCCCCGTTCACCGCCCTCTTCGCCACGTCCGAGGAAATCGCCGTCTGGCTCGACGACTGGCTGACGCGCCTGACGCAAACCGGCTCCGCCGAGGCCGCCCGCGCCGCCATGCGCTCCGCCAATCCGGCCTACATCCCGCGCAACCACCGCATCGAGCAGGCCATCCAGGCGGCCATGGCCGGCGACTTCACCCCCACACACCGGCTCATCGAGGTCCTCGCCCACCCCTACGAGGACCAGCCTGAGAATGCCGAATACGCGGCCCCGCCCCGCGCAGGGGAACGCGTTACCCAAACCTTCTGCGGGACATAACCCCTGTTGACAGCGCCAGAGTACGGTCATAGGATTGGTTCTTAGTTCACGGCACCCGTGGACCGTACGCGTTAACGTCACCCAACGCCCAGCCAGGACGGATTTCCCGTCCCTGTTTGGGTGTTGGGTTTTTTATTGTTTTACCAAGAGGTTCTCCATGCATTTGCGCTGTTCCCCCGCCTCGGGCGAAGCCTGTTTCTGGCGACTCCCGGTGGCCATATTTCTCTGTTACCTGACCGTCGGGCTGCCCCTGCCGGTCATTTCCCTGTTCGTACACCAAAAACTCGGACTGAACTCCACCCTGGTGGGCGTGGCCGTGGGCATCCAGTTCCTGGCCACAGTCTCCACGCGCGGGTATGCGGGCCGCACCGCCGATACCCGGGGAGCCAAGCGGACCACGCTGGCCGGTATGTTTTCCTGCGGCGGGGCCGGGGGCTTCTACCTCCTGGCCGCGCTGCTCCCCCTGCCCATCTGGCCGCGCTACGCCATCCTGCTGGTCGGACGCCTGTTGCTCGGCTACGGCGAAAGCCAGATGCTCACCGGCGTGTTGGTCTGGGGATTCAGCCTGCTCGGCCCTGCCCGCGCCGGTGTAGTCATGTCCTGGATCGGGATGGCCATATACGGGGCTCTGGCCGCGGGCGCGCCGCTGGGCATCGTGATCTACGGGCAATGGGGATTCGCCGCGCTGGGCGTGTCCACCCTGATTCTGCCCCTCCTGTCCCTGCCGCTGCTCATGCGCATCCGGGCCACCGCACCGTCCCCGGGCGACCGGCCCCCCCTCATGAAAGTCATCGGGCATGTCTGGCTGCCGTGCGCGGCGCTCTTCTTTCAGGGCATCGGGTTCGCGGTCATCGGCACCTTCGCAGCGCTCTACTTCGCCGACAACCACTGGGCACACGCAGGCCTGGCCCTGACCTGCTTCGGCGGGGCCTTTGTCCTGGTGCGGGTATTCTGGGGCAAGCTGCCCGACAGTCTGGGCGGCATCAAGGTGTCCATGGGCTCCTTCGCGGTGGAAACCCTGGGCCTGCTCCTGCTGTGGTTGGCACCGCACCCGGCCGTAGCCTTTCTCGGCGCGATCCTGACCGGCGCGGGCACGTCCCTGCTCTTCCCGGCCCTCGGCGTGGAAGTGGTCAAAGTCGTCCCGCCCAACGTCAGGGGTTCGGCCATGGGTGGGTTCGCCGCCTTCCAGGACATTGCCTACGCCGTGGGCGGCCCGGCCACCGGGGCTCTGGCCGCAGTGGCAGGTTACCCGTCCGTCTTCCTGGCCGCCGCCGTTTGCGCGGCGCTGGGCCTCGCCGCCACTGAAATCTTCCGCCGCTCCCTGCCCCGCGGGGTCGCCTAGGCGGACCGGCCCGACACAAAAAAAAGAGACCCCACCAAATCGGTGGGGTCTCACGAAACGTCTTCAATTGATGGAGCGAATCGGGTGGCGCAACCACCCGGCGGCACCGCAGCCGGGAAAGGAACAGGAAGGACGGATTGCCCGCCGTTACCCGTCCAGATCGGCGGCCAGTGCCGCGATCTCCTCGCGGATGATCTTGGCGGCCTCGGCGGGAACGAGTTGGGCGATCTCCTCGCGCAGGCGGTGTTCAAGGCCTTCGACACGGCTCTCAAGCTGGCGGACCTTGGCCTGGAGGTCTTCCAGGGTGGGTTCACCCTCCTCCCGGGTCTCGGCCAGGAGCAGGTCCACGTCGGCGTCCACGTCCATGCCCGCGTCAGGCGGCATGGATTCGGCGGCCAGGACCTCGTCCAGGGATTCTTCATCCAGGTCCATGACCAGATCGTCATCCAGGGCCGCATCCGGATCTTCGGCCTCCTCCACCCCGGACACATCCACTTCGACGTTGTCCAGCAGGCTGTCCACGTCCTCAATGTCGTCGTCCTCAAGTTCTTCCAGGCCGGTCAGTTCGGCGTCCGTCGGCTCTTCAACGGCCTCTTTACGATTGGTGGCGAAGACATTGCCCTGCACGACCACGGGGCCTTCGGGCTCGTCCATGATCTCGTCCAGCGCCTCGGCCTCCACGGCCTCGTCCACCGGGATCTCGGGCATCGCTTCGTCATCCATGACCGCAGCCAGCAGGTCCGGGTCCAGATCGTCGTCCAGCTCGGCATCCGGCTCAGCATCCAGGTCCACGTCCAGATCGGCATCCAGGTCCGCGTCCAAATTAGCGTCCAGATCGGCATCCAGGTCGGGGCTCTCGACCGCAAGGGAAATTTCTTCTTCGGGCTCGGCGACCTGAACCTCTTCATCGATCATATCGTCGAGGTCGATGAGCGGCTCGTCCTCGTCCTCCGCCGGTGCGGATTCGGCGAGCGCGGCTTCTTCCCCGATCAAATCATCAAGGTCGAGGATGTCCTCGTCCTCGGAATCCTCGGCCGGGTTCTCCTCGGCGATGTCCGCCACCAGGGCCTCGACCTCGGCAGCGTCCTCCGCGCCCTGCGCGGCGTCGGCCTTTTCAACCACCTCGTCGAGCAGGATCAAATCGTCCTCTTCGGCGGGTTCCTCGGCCAAGTCCTCGGCGGGCACCTCGGCCAGATCGTCCAAAATCAGCAGATCGTCGTCTTCGGCTTCGGCTTCGGCGGAGGGGGCTTCCTCCACGACCTCGTCCAGGACCAGCAGGTCCTCTTCGGTATCGAGCGGCGCATCGGCGGCCTCAGGAGCCGGTTTCGCGGCCTCCACCTGGTCGTCCAGCAATATGGGACCGCCGCTCTCGTCCACGACGGGAGCGTCTTCGAGGTCGTCTGCGAAGAGATCCTCAAGCTCCTGTTCGAAATCCGCGTCCACGGTATCCGGGTCGAAGCCCTCGTCGGCAACGGGTTCGTTCAGCACGTTGCGCACATCGGCAGCGTCATCTTTGGAAGCGGGCGGTGGAGCCGGGGTCATGGTTTCCTCCATAAGGAGTTTAAAAAGGGGGGCCGTGTTGCACAGCCCCCCTCGAATTCACCCTAAAGGCTTATTTGGGGTGGCATTCCTTGCAGCTGACCGGAACGGCCTTGCCTGCCTTCTTTTCCTTCTTGTGGCAAGCCAGGCAGGAAGCCTGGGACTTCTTGCTGTGGAAGGCGGAATAGAAACCAGCGGGATCCTTCTTGGCAGCGGCGCTGGCGTCGGTGTGACAGCCTTCAGCGGCACAGCCCTTGATGTCGTCCTTGCTGGTGGCCTTGTGATGGCAGACCAGACAGTCGAGGCCCTTGTCAACGTGTTTCTTGTGCGGGAAAGTCACGGGCGTCTTGGTCGCCTTGGCGCCTGCCGGGACCTCGATGGTGATGGTATCCGCGGGCGCGTTGGCCGCAATGACCACGGGCAGGCAGAAGACACACACCAGGGCGGCCACCATCAGGCTGATGATGAGAGATTTCTTCATTTACCTAGTTCCTCCTGTTGCATAAAAGATAAACAGTCACACTCTCTACTATGCGGGATAAATAAGTATCCACCCCCTGTCAAGCGGGGGCTGCCATCGTAGACCCTTGCTTTTACCCGATAAAGCCCCTTAAGCGCAAGGGGGATTTACACTTTGGCTCAGCGCTCTACAGGGCGTATTTGCGGTGATAGCCGCGCGGAGTGAGCATGCGCCCGCCCACCAGGCGCGTGGCCGAGTTGCCGACGATGAGCACGGTCTGCATGTCTACCTTCTCCACATCCACCTCGCGCAGGGGCACGGCCTCCACGAACTGGCCCACGCGGTACGCCTTGCGCACGATGCCCACCGGCGTGCCCGGCCTGCGGAACTGGCCGATGATGTCCAGGGCCTCGCGCAGGTGGTCGCTGCGGCGTTTGGATCGGGGGTTGTACAAGGCGATGACGAAATCCGCGCTGGCCGCGGCCTGAAGGCGTTGTTCGATGCGCTCCCAGGGGGTCAGCAGGTCGCTCAGGGAAATGGAGGCGAAATCGTGCATGAGCGGTGCGCCGAGCAGGGCCGCCGCCGCATTGAAGGCGGCCACGCCGGGGATGACCTCGAAGGGCACGGCCTCGAGCAGCCCCTCGCTTTCGAGGACCTCCATAAGCAGCCCCGCCATGGCGTAGATGCCCGCGTCGCCGGAGCAGACCATGACCGTTTTGCGCCCGGCCCGGGCGTGCTCCACGGCCTGTCGGGCACGATCCAGCTCGCCCATCATGCCCGTGGAGACCACGATCTTGCCCTCAAGCATCTCGTCCGGGACGAGGTCGATGTACGCCTTGTATCCGGCCACCACCTCGGCCTCCTCGATGGCCCAGCGGGCCGCCGGGGTGAGCAGGGCCATGTCCCCGGGGCCGAGACTGACCGCCTTAAGCACGGTTGCTCCGGGCCACGGCCAGGGTCACGGTGGAGGTCTTTTCCTTGGCAACGATCAGTTCCCCGCCATGGGAGGCGAGCATGGCCGAGGCCTCGGCCACGCTGGGCACGCCCATGTGCGCCTGGACCCGATCCGAGGGGGTGGGCGCGTCCACGGCCGCGAGCTGGGTCGTGGAATAGAAGACCGGGTCCACGCCGAACTCCTCGGCCGCTTCAAGCAGGCCGGGTTCGTTGCGCTTGGCCTCCACCGAGCCCACCGAGGCGATGGATTCCATGGAAAAGCCGTGTTTCTTGAAGACCGCGTACACGTGGTCCAGAATTTCGTAGGTGGTGATGTCCCGGCGACAACCGATGCCCAGATGCAGGACTCGGGGATGCAGGGCCAGGCTGCCCTCGGGCGCGTCGTTGTGCCAGGAGACCCAGATGCCCGGTACGGAATCGTTCCAGTCCTCGTACCCGGCCTTGCCCTCGAAGTTGGCGTTCCAGGCCAGCCCGAGCCAATCCTCGGGATCATAGAGCTGGACGGTCCGGTCTTCGAGCAGGGCCATGTTCACATCCTTGACCTTGTTGATGGTCCCGATGGCCAATCCCTTGGCCATGGCCAGGCTGTCTATGGACAGGACGCCTGCGGAATCCGTGGCCGTAGTGATGACCGATTGCCCGCCCATGAGGCGCGCGCAGCGGTCGGCGAGTTCGTTGGCCCCGCCCAGATGGCCCGACAGCAGGCTGATGGCGAACAGCCCGGTCTGGTCCATGCAGACCACGGCCGGGTCGGTCTCCTTGCTTTGCAGATGGGGTGCTATGCAGCGGATCACGATGCCCGCCGCGGTCACGAAGACGTGTCCGTCAAAGGCGTTGAACGAGGCCGCGACCAGGTGTTTGAGCGACTCGAAGGAGATGGCGTCCTCGGCCTCCAGGTTCTTGGAGGCGTAGAGCGTGCCCGGCAGCCTGGCGGCCAGCCGCTTGCCCACGGCCAGTCCCTGGGAGGTCAATGCGTAGATGGCGATTTTCTTTGCTGGCATTCCTGTTGTTTACCAGCAACATCGGACCGGGGAAAGAAAAAACGGCACGGCATGGGGTGTTTTTTCCCGTTTCCCGAATGGACGGCAAAAAAAGGGCCGGGAATCCGAAGGATTCCCGGCCCGGGATGTTCAAGGAGGCCGAAACGGCTTAAAATTCCACCGCGCGGGCTGCTTCCAGGGTTTTCTCGAAATCCTCGTCCGAGTGGGCGAAGGAGGTGAAGGCGCACTCGAAGCCCGCCGGGGCCAGGTACACGCCCCGGTCCATCATCTGCCGCCAGTACACGGCGAAGGCGTCGTAATCGCATTGGCCCGACTCGACCATGTTGGTCACGGGCCTGTCCGAAAAATACAGGGTGAAGGCCGAGCCCGCCTGGGCCACGTAGACCGGCTTGCCCTTGGCCCGGAGAATGGCGGCCATCTCGTCGGTCAACGCCTTGGTCCGGGCCTCCAGCGCCGGATAGTCGCATTCCTGCAGGCGTTGCAGCATGGCCCGCCCGGCGGCCATAGCCACGGGGTTGCCGGACAGGGTGCCAGCCTGGAACACGCCGCCCACCGGGGCCATATATTCCATGATCTCGCGCTTGCCGCCGAAGCAGCCCACCGGGAACCCGCCGCCGATGATTTTGCCCAGGGTGGTCAGGTCCGGGGTGATGCCGTAGCGTTCCTGAGCGCCTCCCGGAGCCAGCCGGAAGCCGGTGATGACCTCGTCGAAAATAAGCAATGCGCCGTGCTCGGTGCACAGGTCGCGTAGTCCCTGGAGGAACCCGTCCTCGGGCAGGACCAGTCCCATGTTGCCCGCGCACGGTTCCACGATGACGCAGGCGATGTCGTCGCCCGATTCCTCGAAGTGGCGCTTTACGGCCTCCAGGTCGTTGTACTGGGCCAGCAGGGTATGGCTGATGACCGCCTCGGGCACGCCCGGGGTGCCGGGCACGATGCTCGCCGCCGATCCGGCCGCGGCCAGGAAGGCGTCGGCATGGCCGTGGTAGTTGCCGATGAACTTCACGAACTTGTCGCGTCCGGTATAGCCGCGCGCCAGCCGCAGGGCGGACATGGTCGCCTCGGTGCCGGACGAGACCATGCGCATCATCTCCATGGACGGGATGAGCTTTTGGATCTCCTCGGCCAGCAGGACCTCGCCCGGGCAGGACGCGCCGTAGCTGGAACCGTGGTCCACGGCCGCGTGGGCCGCCGCGTTCACAACCGGGTCCTGGTGTCCCAGGAGCATCGGCCCCCAGGAAAAGACGTAGTCGATGTACTTGCGGCCCTCGACGTCCCACAGGTACGCGCCCTTGGCATTTTCGATGAAGACCGGTTCGGAGTGAACGTACTTGCAGGCCCGCAGCGGCGAGTTGACGCCGCCGGGCATGAGAGTCAAAGCCTTGGCGTAGAACGATTTCGAATCCATGACGAGCTTCCTATTTGAAATAGACCATGGAGGTCTTTTTGAGTTCCTTAAGGGAATTGAGCGTGCAGTGGTCGCCGATGCCCACGGCCGCTTCCAGTTCGGCCACCACCTCGTCGGCCTGACCGGGCCGCTCGCCGTGGATCATGGTATAGACGTTGTAGGTCCACTCCGGATAGGTCCGCCGCACGTAGCAGTGGGAGATCTCCGGGCGGGCCGAGAATATCCGGCCGACTTCCTCGGTGCGTGCGTCCGGCACCCGCCAGGCAACCATGGCGTTGTGGCCGTAGCCCGCCTTCTGGTGGCGCAGGGTGGCCCCGAAACGGCGGATGATCTTGCGCGCCTTGAGATCCCGGATAAGGTCGATAACCGCGTCCTCGGTCACGCCGACCTCGTCGGCAATGGCCTTGAACGGCCGCTCGGTGTCCGGCAGGTCGCCGCCGGCCAGGGCCAGTATCCTTTCCTCGGTTTCACTGAATTGTATTGCCATGGAGGGTCTATACCTTCCGCCGCCCCCGGATGCAACCGGCTCAAGCGGAAAAGCTCCAACGGGACAAAGACGCGCGCGGGCCGGCAGCCCAACCTGGCTCGAATCCCCGGAATGCGACCGCAGCGGTCCCGCTCGCCGCTTCCGGGGCTCTGGGCGATTCCGGCAGCATCCGGTGGATGGCGCTCCGCCCCCCGCCCTTGCCACCACCGCGCGCGCCACGTATGCTACGGAACTCGATAACCACCCAAGGAGACCACCGAATGAAGATAGCTGTACTGGGCGCAGGCGCATGGGGCACCACACTGGCCGACATGCTCGCCAAAAACGGCAAGGACACCACCCTGTGGGCGCGCGAACCCGAAGTGGTGGCCGACATCCGCCAATACCGGGAGAACCGGGTCTTCCTGCCCGGCGTGCCCCTGTCCGAATCGCTCAAGGTCGAGTCCGACCCCGCGACCGCCTTTGACGGGGCCGACTACTTCCTGGTGGTCATCCCCAGCCAGTTCATCCGTCCGGCGCTCGCCGGGTTCCACGACCTGCTTCCGGACCGCCCGGTCATCGTCAACGCCTCCAAGGGCATCGAGCTGGACTCGCTGGCCCCCATGTCTCGCGTGGTGGCCGAGGCGCTCGAAGGCAAACGGCCCCGTTACGCGTCCCTGTCCGGCCCGTCCTTCGCCGCCGAGGTCTCCCGGGACATGCCCACGTCCGTTTCCCTCGGCTGCGAGGACCACGACCTGGGCCGCGAGTTGCAGGAGGCTTTTTCCACTCCGTATTTCCGCGTCTACTACACCCCGGACTACCGCGGGGTGGAGCTGGGCGGCGCGGTCAAGAACGTCATCGCCATCGCGGCGGGCATCGCCGACGGCCTGGGCTTCGGCCACGACGCCCGAGCGGCCCTGATCACGCGCGGCCTGGCCGAGCTGAGCCGGTTGGGCGAGGCCATGGGCGGCCAGGAGAGGACTTTCATGGGCCTGTCCGGCATGGGCGACCTGGTCCTGACCTGCACCGGCGACCTGTCGCGCAACCGTCAGGTGGGCCTGAAGCTCGGCCAGGGCAAGACCCTGGATGAGATCATCGGTGAAATGAAGGCCGTGGCCGAGGGCGTCAAGACCACCCAGTCCCTGCATGACCTGGCCGGCAAGCTCGGCGTGGAGTTGCCCATTACGGAACAAGTCTATAGGATATTGTATGAAGGCAAGGACCCGGCTCGGGCCACCACGGACTTGATGAGCCGGAACTTGAAGGATGAATAACCGGAGGGCCGCCATGCGCCGCATCACCATTTCCGCCCTGTTTGCCGTCGCCCTGCTGCTGGCCGCCTGCGCCAAGCCGTGGACGCACCCGGACTACTCGGGCAAGGTCCTGGACCAGAAGTTCAAGGAGGACTCGACCAAATGCGAAGTCATCGCGGGCGAGGCGTTCCCTTTGGACAAGCACGAGCAGAACAAGCGCTTTCTGCTGTGCATGACCGACCTGGGATGGAACTACCATCCCACGGGCGAAGGGTACCGCTTCCAAACCAAGCCGCGCTAGGCGGGATCCGCCATGGCTGACGATCGTATCCTGGTCCTCGGCTCCACCGGCTACGTGGGCGGGCGGCTGGTACCGCGCCTGCTTGCGCGCGGCCATGCGGTGCGGGCCGCCGGACGCAGCGTGGAAAAGATCCGCGCCCGGTCCTGGGGCGACAAGGTGGAGGCCGTGCAGGCCGAGATGCACGACCCCGAAAGCCTGAAACGGGCGGCCGAGGGATGTTCCGCCGCCTTCTATCTGGTCCACTCCATGGCCCGGCCCGGCCGGGATTTCGCCGAGCAGGAGCGCGACGCGGCCTACAATATGGTCGAAGCCGCCAAACATGCGCGGCTCAAGCGAATCATCTATCTCGGTGGCCTGGGGGAAGACCGTGAGGACCGCCCCCTGTCCAAGCATCTGCGGTCGCGGGCCGAGGTGGGACGCATCCTCGCCTTGGGTCCGGCGAAGGTGACCACCCTGCGCGCGGCCCAGATCATCGGCTCGGGCTCGTCCTCCTTCGAGCTGGTCCGCTACCTGGCCGACCGGCTGCCGTTCATGATCACCCCGGCCTGGGTGCGCACCAAGACCCAGCCCATCTCCATCCGCAACGTGCTCGGCTACCTGACCGGATGCCTGGAAAACGAAGCCACGGCAGGGCTGACGCTGGACATCGGCGGGCCGGACGTGCTGTCCTACGAGGAACTTTTCCATCTCTATTCCGAGGTGGCAGGCATCCCCCGGCGGCGGCTGCTCCCCCTGCCCTTCGTCACACCCCGGCTCTCCTCCTTCTGGGTCTCGCTGATCACCCCGGTGCCCATGTCCCTCTCCCGCGCCCTGATCGGGGGACTCCGGAACGAAGTGATCTGCCGCGACAACCGCATCCGCGAACTCGTGCCCCAGGAGCTGCTCTCCTGC
Source organism: Desulfovibrio sp. Huiquan2017 (assembly GCF_017351175.1). NCBI lineage: Bacteria > Pseudomonadati > Thermodesulfobacteriota > Desulfovibrionia > Desulfovibrionales > Desulfovibrionaceae > Desulfovibrio > Desulfovibrio sp. Huiquan2017. Next base: position 33,314 of record NZ_JAFMPN010000025.1, read on the forward strand.
CGCGAGGCCATCCGCCGCGCCCTGGAAAAGACCGAGCAGCAGGCCGTGGAAACCTGCCTGTTCGATGTGGGGTCCGCCTGCATGCCCGAGTGGGCCTCGGCGGACGACCCGCACTACGCGGGCGGCACGCGCTTCGAGATGGGCTATCGGGCGAGGCTCCAAGGCGACCCGGACAAGGTCTGGGAGCAGGTGGCCCGCATCGGCGGGGAACATGGCTGGTATTTCGGCGATCCGCTGTGGCGGCTGCGCGGTCTCATCGACCGGCTTCTGGCCGGGCCCGGCATGAACCGGGGACGCCCGCGCGGCGACAATCCCCCGCGCGTGGGCGATGCCCTGGACTTCTGGCGGGTGGTCGCCTCGGACAAAGGACGCCGCCTCCTGCTCCTGGCCGAGATGCGCCTGCCCGGCGAAGCCATGCTGGAGTTCAGGATGGACTCCCGGTGGGACAATGCCGTGGACCTGTCCATGACCGCCAAATTCCTGCCGCGCGGCCTGACCGGCATCCTCTACTGGTACGCCATGTATCCCTTCCACGTGGTGCTCTTCAAAAACATCATCGAGAACATCTCCGACCTGGCGGGCACCACCCTGTACGAACCCGCCCACCGGGTGCGCTGACCATGGACAAACCGCTGCGCACCGGCCGGACCACCGGCACCTGCGCCTCGGCCGCAGCCATGGCCGGGGTCCGCTTCCTGCTCGCGGGCGAACGCCCCGGGACCGTGGACGTTCCCCTGCCTCCAGGCGGGAACCTGGCCGTACCCGTCGAACGCCTGGAGCCCCTGGACGGCGCGGTGCGGGTCACGGTCCTCAAGGACGGCGGCGACGACCCGGACGTGACTCACGGGCACGAGATCCAGGCCGTCGTCCGCGCCAAGCCCGGAGACGGCCCCCTGCGCGTGGTCCTCGACGGGGGCAAGGGCGTGGGCCGCGCCACCTTGCCCGGCCTGCCCGTGGCCGTAGGCGAGGCCGCCATCAACCCCGAGCCGCGCAAGCAGATCGAAGCGGCCGTCCGGCGGGCCGCGAAAGAATTCGGCGGGCGCATCCTGGTGACCATTGAGGTCCCGGAAGGAGAGACCCTGGCCCAAGCGACCATGAACCCGCGTCTGGGCATCGTCGGCGGCATCTCCATCCTCGGCACCCAGGGCATCGTCAAGCCCTACTCTCACGCCTCGTGGAAAGCGACCATCGAGGAGGGCCTGAGCGTGGCCCGGGCCATGGGCCTGGATCACGCGGTCTTCACCACGGGCCGTCGCAGCGAACGGTTCTACCTGGAGCGGCATCCCGACACCCCGCCCCAGGCCCTGATCCAGGCCGCGGACTTCTTCGAATTCGCGTTGCGCGCCGCAGCGGCGCACGGCTTCCGGCGCGTCACCTGGGCCGTGTTCTTCGGCAAGCTGGTCAAGCAGGCCCAGGGGCTCGACTCCACCCACGCCAAGGACCACCCCGTGGACTTCGCCCTGCTGGCCGAGCGCTGCCGCGAGGCGGGCTGCGCCCCGGCCCTGCTTCCGGCCATCCGCGAGGCCAACACCGCCGTGCAGGTTCTGGGCATGCTGCACGACGACCCGGCCTTGAACGGCTTGGTCCATCTATTGGTGGAAAAAGCGCGGGAAGCCGCCGAGGAGCGGACGGGAAAACTGTGCGCGGTCTTGTACACAGTATTCGACTTCGACGGGCGCCCCTTGGCCGAAGTATCCCCCCGCCCGACGCCGTGATCCCGCATGGGCCGTGACGGAATGGCCCCGTTGACCGTCCTGATGAAACAATCCACACCGTTGCCGAACGGCCCGTCTCTCAAGATGGCGTTCTTCGCATACGGCACCTGAAAATTCCCCTTTTCCAGTCGCCCCTCTATAGAAATTATCACTCAAATCGCAGTTAACCAATCGCACTGTATATACAGACATTTTTTACGCCAACCCCATAAAGAAACACAAGGGGAAGCCGATACAACGGTTACGCGTACCACCAAAGGCGGCTAACGCGGCGCTGTTCAGCAGAGACGATGCACAGCCGGAAATGCCCGCAATAGTGGTGACTTACGGTGTGACAACACAAGGCCCATAACGGAGCCTTGCCAATAAAAAGGGTGGCAAAGATGGACTTATTCGGAATCAGCCACGGAACAACCTCATCCACAGGCTTCACTTTGGCGGGATCGGTTCGACCGGCGGCCAAAGAGCCCGCCGCCGAGGGCACCGCCGTTGAGGGCACCGCCGTTGAGTCTCCCCGGCACTCCATGCGCACCAACATAATGGCCGGCAGCTTCGTCCACTCCAACCGTGAGGAATCCCGTTACATCAAGGGCCTCAAGACCGGACTGGCGACCCAGAATGAATTCCTGAACAAAATGCAGTCCGTCTTGTCCGACTATCGCTATCTGGTGGAGCTGAGCGGCGACCCCAGTTACAGCAAGGACGCGGTCAAGGCCGTCTCTTCAATGGTCGAGAATGAGGTGAAGGACACCAACACCGAAAAGATCGAGGAGATGCGCGAGGACATTGAGGAAAAGGCCGAAGAGGCTGTGGCTCCCGAGAGCGAAAAGGCTATGAAGAACGATGCCTCGCCCCAGGAAGCCTTGAAAGACAGCCTGAAAAAGGCCGAGCCGGAAACGCAGGCCAAGGGCGAACAGGCACCGACCGAAGGCGAACAGGTGGTGACCGAGCCGAAGACGCTGACCGAAGGCGAACAAGCGGTGACCGAGCCGGAGACGCCGGTCGAACCCGTAATCGCCGCCGATCCGACAACCGGCCAGCCCAAGGTCGCCGCACAGGCGGCCGACACCGGCCAGGAGGCGGCCGCCCGGCAGACAGCGCCGGGAGACGCCCCGGCGAGGCCCTCGATCAATATTGTGGTTTAGCTGCGACGCAAGGAAAAAGGCCCCGGATCGGGCGAGCCGTTCAGCAACCATGTGGATTTCGCACAGTAAATGAAAATCCCCCTACTGTACCAACAGCTAGGGGGATTTTCACGCCCGGTGCAGAGGCCGCGCACTCCTGACCCCGTTGAGGGGCCCCGGGTTAACTTTCGCAAGAATCCGGGATGAAGGAGTTCGGCATCCTTTCGTCTGCGGACAGGCAACCCAGAAGCCGCCCCAACGGCGCAAGCGTCCGGGGTGGACATGTCTGGGAGCGGACGGAAGGAGGCGGCTTTGAAACAGAGCAACCGCCCAATCAGGCACCATGAATCCGAGAACGGGCGCGGAATAAATATTTCCATTGGAATCTACACCATCCCCCTCTTGCGTTCCCGTCCGGCGGCGAACGAGGAATCACAAGGCCATAAGCCAAAAATACCATGTCGGCACTCCCGAGTTTTGCTGGTAAC
>NZ_JAFMPN010000026.1 GCF_017351175.1 Desulfovibrio sp. Huiquan2017
GTTACCAGCAAAACTCGGGAGTGCCGACATGGTATTTTTGTAGGGGACGGGTTCCGGGGTGATGTGATAGAGGAGTCGGCATGCGTGGTCTTCGTCTTATCGTCTTGAGCCTGATCGTGTCGGCCGTCCTGGCGTGGAGCGGGGCGGCGTGGGCGTTGGACGTGAACGTCCGGGTGTCCAGCTTCAAGATGGACCTGGGGCTTGAGTATGCCCCGGGCAACCTGATGGACGGGAACCCGGCCACGGCCTGGGCCGGGGGGAGCATTTCCTCGGGCGAAGGGCAGTGGATGGAGTTCTCCTTCGACGTCCCGGTGCGGGTCACGGGGTTGGGCATCTACAACGGGCACCAGGGGCCGGGGCAGTTCGAAAAGTTTCGGCGCGTCCGCTCGGGCCGGGTGGTCTATCCCGACGGCTCGGAATTTCCCTTCTGGCTGCGCGACGAACCGGGTGAGCAGATCGTCAAATGCCCGGGCAATCCATTCAAGTCATTGCGAATCGTCGTCGATTCGGTCTTTCCCGAGGGCGTGCCCCTGGCGCGCATGAAACTGGCCGTTTCCGAGGTCAAGCTGTACGTGACCCTGATGCCCGCACCGGAGCACGGGGTCGAGGCGGGCGGGGGCCGGGATGCCTTCGTGCCGCAGGTGCCGCCTGCCGACACGATCAATCCCGTGCCTGGGAAGATACGGGACCTGCTTCGGGATTTCTACGTCAGGCAGGCCTCCCTGGACGATGACTACAGCCTGCTGTTCGCGCCCCACGTGCGGGACCGTTTCGATTTTCAATTCGAGGTCTTCAAGGAGATTCAGCGCCAGCGCGGCACCTACAAGCTGTTTCGCGCGGCCAAGGTGGATCCGTCCGGGCTCGGGTTCGAGCTGGTCTACATGGACAAGGACGTGGCCGAGGTCCGCGCCTTCGGAACCTATCGCATACAGGTGGGTAAGCTGGACAGGAACCTGGAAGAGGATTCGGTCTTCGTGCTGATGAAGGGCGCGGAGGGTTGGAGGATTCTCGAACTTGATGGCCAGATGGAAGATTTTTAATCGAATGTCAGTCTATTCAGACTGTTATATAATCCAGACATCAATCAAGTCATCGGCGTAGAGCCCTTCGGAGTCGGCCGGGATGGCGGCCAGGCCATGGGCCTGGACGATGGTCCGCAGCAGGCCCGATTTGCCGAGCACCGGGTGGGCCAGGGGCGGCCGCCCCTCGCGCTCTTCCAGGCGAATGCGCACGTAGTCCTCGCGGCCGGGCTTGGAGGCTACGTTGCGGGCGAGCTGTGCCTTGCGCAGGCAGCGGCGGGCGGGGGAGAAGGCGGCCGGGTCACCCTGCATGTGGCGCAGGAGCGGCAGGACCAGGACGTGGACCACCACCAGGGCCGAAGTCACCTGGCCGGGCAGGCCGAGCACGGGCTTGCCGTCCACACGGCCGAGGATGGTCGGCTTGCCTGGGCTGATGGCCACTCCGTGGGCCAGGATTCGTGCGTCCTCCATGGCTTCGATGGCCTGGACCGTCAGGTCGCGCACGCCGATGGAGCTGCCGCCGGACAACAGGACCGCGTCGTTTTCGGCGATGGCCGCAGTAAGCGCCCGGCCGAGGCTCTCCAGGTCGTCCTTGACGATGCCATAGGGCACGGGCAGACCGCCCGCCTGTTCCACCAGGGCGGCCACGGTGTGGGTGTTCACGTCGCGCACCTGGCCCGGGTCGGGGGTTTCGCTAACCTTGATGAGTTCGTCGCCCGTGGACAGGATGGCTACGCGGGGCCGTCTGCGCAGGGGCAGTTTCTCGAATCCCAGGGCTGCGGCCAGGCCGATCTCCTGGGGGCGCAGGACCGTGCCTTCGGGCAGGGCCGTGGTGCCTTGTATGGCATCCTCGCCGCGCTGCATGACGTTGTCGAACGGCGCCAGGGACTTGCGGATCTCGATGGTTCCGCCCACGGTTTCGTCCTGCATGGCCTGGGTGTGCTCGACCATGACCACGGCGTCCGCACCCTCGGGCAGCACGCCGCCGGTGGCGATGCGCGCGCATTCGCCGGGGCTCAGGACGATGTCCGGCAACTTATCGATGGACAGGGCGGCCACGCATTCCAGGTAGCCGGGATTGGACTCTCCGGCCCCGAACACATCGCGGGCGTTGACCGCGAAACCGTCCATGCACGAGCGGGCGAGCAGGGGCCAGTCGTGGGGAGCGGTCAGGTCTTGGGCCAGGACGCGCCCGGCCGCCCGGGCCAGGTCCACGGTCTCGGCGGGAAGCGGGGTGAAGCCGCGCAACAGCGCCTCAAATTCGGAACGCGATATGATGGTGAAGAATCCGTGCATGGGCCTAGTAGACGATCTCGGTGCCGATACCGGATTTAGTGAATAGTTCGAGGAGGATGCAGTTTTCCACCCGGCCGTCGATGATGGCCGACTTCTCCACTCCGGCCACGGCTTCCAGACAGCATGTGATCTTGGGGATCATGCCGCCGGTGACCACGCCCGAGCGGATGGCCTCGAAGGCCTCCTTGGCGGTCAGGGAGGTGATCAACTGCCCCTCGGCATCGAGCAGGCCGGGCACGTCGGTCAGCAGGTAGAGGCGTTTGGCCCCCAGCGCGGTGGCCACGGCCCCGGCCACGGAGTCGGCGTTGATGTTGTAGGTCGCGCCCTTATCGTCCACGCCCACGGGTGCTATGACCGGGATGAACCCGTCATTCAGCAGGGAGTGGATGAGCTTGGTGTTCACCGAGGTGACCTCGCCCACCTTGCCCAGGTCGATGATCTCGGGCGGGGCGTCCTTCTTCTCCACGGCCAGTTCCTTGGGCTCGGCCGTGATCAGCCGTCCGTCCTTGCCGGACAACCCCACGGCCTGGCCGCCGTGCAGGTTGATCAGGTTGACGATTTCCTTGTTGACCTTGCCCACCAGGACCATCTCGACCACATCCATGGTGGCCTGGTCCGTGACACGGTACCCCTCGCGGAAGTGGGACTCGATGTTCAGGGCCTTGAGCATTTTGCCGATCTGCGGCCCGCCGCCGTGCACCACCACCGGATTGATGCCGATATACTTGAGCAGAATGATGTTCAGGGCAAAGGCGCGCTTCAAATCCTCGTCGATCATGGCGTTGCCGCCGTACTTGATGACGATGGTCTGGCCGTAGAATTCGGTGATGAACGGCAGGGTCTCTATGATGGACTTGGCTTGAAGCTGATACCGCTTCATGTCGCGCTTGCTGATGGACTCGTGTTTCATGCCTGGCTCCTGGTTGCCGGAAACGGACCGTAATTTAGGGTCAAATTGTCGGGGAAACTTGGCGGGAAGTCAAACGCTCCGTGCGCGGAAGGCGGTTCTTCCGGCGTTGCCGCGCCAAGGGGTGGAGGTATTGCCTGGTTGTACGCCATATATGGAAAATATGGCGGCAACGGCCGCACCAATGGCGATATTGCGGTTGCAGGGATTGTTCCCGATCTGCTAAATCCTCCTGAAGTGCGAGGATATCAACCAGAGGATAGCCGTATGCGACTCAGTTTCAACAGGATGGAATGGGCGGGCTCCATGGGCGATCTGGGCACGCTGCTGCCGCTGGCCTTTGGCATGATCATGATCAACGGGCTGTCCGCCACGGGGCTCTTCCTGACCGTAGGGCTCATGTATCTCCTGGCCGGCTTTTACTACCGGGTGCCCATTGCGGTGCAGCCCATGAAGGTTATCTCGGCCTACGCCATCGGCTTGGCCCTTTCACCTCAGATGATCACCGCCTCGGGCATTCTCCTGGCCGTCATCCTCCTGTTTCTCGGCACCACCGGGCTGGTGGACCGGGTGGCCCGCCTGGTGCCCAAGCCGGTCATCCGGGGTGTGCAACTGTCCACCGGCATTCTGCTCCTGTCCAAGGGCGTCTTCCTCATCGTGGGCAAAAACCCGCTCCAGCTCATGAATGGAGTCGTGGAGCCGTTTTTGGTCGTTCAGTCCCTGGGGCCGGTGCCCATGTCCGTGGTTTCGGGCGTGGTCTTCGGGCTCGTCACCTTGTTTTTTTTGCGCAGCAATCGCTTTCCGGCCGGGCTGGTGGTGGTCGTCTCCGGCGCGATATTCGGGACGTTGTTCGGTGCATGGCGAGAGCTGGTGGACATCCACATCGGCCTGCATCTGCCCGAGATCCTGCCTTTCGGCATTCCGGCCATGCCGGACTTCGGTTTCGCGCTTCTCGCCCTGGTGGCCCCGCAGATTCCCATGACCATGGGCAACGCGGTCATCGCCAGCCGGGACCTGAGCTTCGAGTATTTCGGCAACGAAAGTCGGCGGGTCACGGACCGCTCCCTGTGCATATCCATGGGGCTGGCCAACGTCTTCGCGGCCCTGGTGGGCGGCATGCCCGTCTGCCACGGCGCGGGCGGCCTGGCCGCACACTACGCCTTCGGGGCGCGCACGGCGGGCTCCAACGTGATCATCGGCGTGCTGTTCGTGGCCCTGGCCGTGCTGCTGGGCTCCCAGTCCATCAACATCCTGCACCTGCTGCCCATGGGCGTGCTCGGCATGCTCCTTTTCTATGCAGGGGCGCAGCTCGCCCTGACCATCCAGGACGTCCAGACCCGCTCCGGCCTGTTCGTCATGATGGTCATGCTCGGCATCACCATGGCTTCCAACCTGGCCTGGGCCTTCGGCGTGGGCATCTGCATGAACTGGATTATCGAAAAGGGCCGGATCGCCATCTAGGCATAATGCTCAACCGGGCGCAATTCTAAGCGGCTTGCCATTTTCCCCTGGGCAGGTACAATATCCGATAATCTGACAACCGACCTGGAGGGGGCACCCATGGGCAAGCTGATCAAGGAAAAGGATGCAAAGGGCAGGCTGCATATCGACACTCCGCTCATGGGCGAGTCCCTGGTGGACCGCGCCGTGCTCAAGAGCACCGAGGCGAGCGAGTATTTCCGCATGCAGCCGGAAGTCAATGTACTCAAGATCGGCGGCCAGTCCATCATGGATCGGGGAGCCAAGGCGCTGTTCCCCATTCTCAAGGAATTAGTCAAGGCCAAGGAAAAGCACAAGATCCTGCTCATGTGCGGCGGCGGCACCCGGGCCCGCCACGTCTATTCCATCGGCGTGGACCTGGGCATGCCCACCGGCGTCCTGTCCAAGCTCGGCGACAAGGTCTCGGCTCAGAACGCCGAGATGCTCTCGGTTCTGCTGGCCAAGCACGGCGGAGCCCTCATCGGCCACGGCGATCATCTGGAGCAACTGCACATGTATTGCCAGCTCGGCTATCTGCCGATCACCACCGGCATCCCGCCTTACGGCTTTTTTGAACATCCGGCCGAGCACGGCTCCATTCCGCCTCACCGGACCGATTCCGGGGCCTTCCTCCTGGCTGAAAATATCGGGGCGCGTTCGCTTATCTATCTCAAGGACGAGAAGGGCATGTTCGACGGCGACCCCAAGAAGGCCAAGGATCGCGACGCTCTCAGGTTTTTCGACAGGATTCACGTGGACGAACTACTTAAGCTCGACCTCGACGACCTCATCGTTGAGCGACCGGTCCTGACTTTCCTGAAGAACGCCAAGACCCTCAAGTCGTTCCAGATCATCGACGTCCTCCGCCACCCGGAGCATCTGCATGCCGCCCTCGACGGCGAGCATGTCGGCACGATTATCTACAAGGATTGACGCCCGGCCTCCGCACCCGCTTCAGGGCGTCTTGCGAAGACCGAAAAAAGGCCTCCGACTCGCTGTTGAGTCGGAGGCCTTTTCCTGGGGACATGGGGAGAGGGTTACGCGTTTTTATCTCCTTCGGCTCCGTTGCCGTCGCGGGAGAGGTAGATGATCTCGGCACCCGTGTGCTCGGCCAGTTCCTTCAGTTCGCACTTGCGGATGCGCTTGGCATAGATCTTCAGATCACCGCCCTGGACGCCGACAACGCGGAATCTTGGCTTCTTGGTTCCTGCCTCGGCCCGCATGCGGTCTCGCACGAAAATCTTCATGATTGCCTCCTTGGCTTGTGCCTCAATGGACAATTGTTTATACTGTATATATATCTTCTAAGCACATATGGTCAAGAAGGATGTTACAATCATGTCGAAAAAAGTGGGCGGCTCCAAGCCGCAGCGATACATTCAGCCTTCCCTGCTCATGGCTTTGACGGGCGGGCCTTCCTATGGGTATCAACTTATTCAAACCATCGGGGAATATGGCTTTTTGCAGGGGGATGCGCCGCCGGGCATGATTTATCGCCACCTGCGTCAGATGGACGAGGAGGGGCTGGTCGTCTCTTCCTGGGACGCCGAGGGGGACGGCCCGGCCAAGCGGGTCTATTCGGTCACGGCCGAGGGGCTTGAAGTTCTGGAGGCGTGGGTTCTGCACATGGAGCGGCAACGCGACCGGCTGGATGCGTTCATCCGGCGTTACCGGGCGTCGTAGCATCGGGCCGACCGGCGCGGGAGAATCCGGGCGGAAATCAGGACAGGATATGCCGGTACAGAGTGCGTTCCCAGCAGCTACAGACGAGGACTGCCGTGCGATGGGCCATGCCGATCGAGCGGAGCCTGCAATAGACGTGCAGGGGATTGAGCCTGTGCTGTAGGCGGGAGCGGATGGATGTCATGCCGTCTTATCGGTGTGTTTCGGCCGGGGGCTTAGGGGCGTTGTGGTCGATGTTGACGATGTAGAAGCGCGCCAGGACGAGGATGGCTGCGGCGCAGGCGAATCCGCCCCAGTACACGGCGTCCATGCCGCCCAGGGCGTAAAGCCCACCCATGATCATCGGGGCCACGGTCTGGGCCAGGCGCAGGAGCAGGCCGTTGGCGGCCATGAACGCGCCGCGCTGTTCCATGGGCGCGATGGTCGTCAGCATGGTCATGACCGTGGGGATGTTCAGTCCCTGGGCCAGGCCGAAGCAGATGACCGGCGGAATGGTCAGGGCCAGGGTCGGGGCGTGGGGCGTGAAGACCATGCACAGGCCGTAGAACACGGCGGCGGCGGAGAGCAGAGTGCGCTGGCCGAAGCGCTGAGTCAGCTTGCCGAGTTGGAACGAGGCCAGTCCGGTGAAGCCCGAAGCGGCCAGGAAGACCAGGCCGATGGTCGCGGGCGAGGCCTTGAAGCGGTGGTTGAGCAGGATGGGCAGATACGTGATCAGCGGGCCGTACAGGATGATGAAGGTCAACAGGGTGGTGGCGAACAAGGCCATGGTCTCGCGCGTCTTCATCCGCCGGTAGGCGTTTGCGAAATAATCCTTGAGGCTTCCGTGTTTGTCCGGCTCGGGGGTCTTCATGAAAAAGAGGATGGCCAGGCCCAGCGGCACGGCCAGCAGGGGCAGGATGAAGGGATAGTTCCAACCGAGCAGGGCCAGGACGCCGCCCACGGCCGGATATCCGGCCGTGCCCATGGCCAGGACCGAGGCGTTGTAGCCCATGGCCTGGCCGCGTTCCGGGCCGGTGTACAGGTCGCCGATCATGGTCGAGTAGAGCACGCCTAGCGGGGCCGCGCCTACGCCCTGCAAGAAGCGCAGGATCAGAAGCTGTTGCATGGTATGGGCGAAGAAACAGGCGAAGCCGAACCCGCTGAAGATGAACAGCGAGGGCACCAGGACCACCTTGCGGCCCACGCGGTCGGCCATGATGCCGACCAGGGGCGAGAAGAGTACGCCGGGCAGGGTGAAGGCGGAGATGACCAGGCCGATCTGCACCGCGCTCAGGTTGAGCCCCTTCATGATGTCGGGCAAGGCCGGAATGATGGACGACACGCCGAGTACGGCCATGAGCGTCACGCCGAAGACGTACTGGAGGTTGCGGTCGAGGTAGAGCCTGCGCATCAGATGGCCGCGTTCAGGAGCATGTTGTCACGGTGCACGGCCTCGTCGGAGGTCGTGGGGCCGATGATGGCCGCCAGTTCGTCCGTGCGTTTGCCCTTGATGTGGCGTAATTCGTCGGCGGAGTAGTTGGTCTGTCCTACGCCGAGTTCGTCGCCGTCGGCGGTTTTGATGAAGATCAGCGCCCCGCGTTCGAAACAGCCCGCCACGTCGGTGATGCCGATGGGCAGCAGGGACGTGCCCTTGGTCATCAGGGCATTGGCCGCGCCGTTGTCCACCAGGATCGCCCCGGACGGGTCGTCATGGTAGGCCAGCCAGAATTTCTTGCTTGAAACCGCCCGGTCGTCGGGCAGGACCAGGGTTCCGCCCTCGCCGCCCGAGAGCACGTTCGGGATGTCGAATGCGCCCTTGCCCGTGAGGATCAGGGTGGGCACGCCCAGTTGGGCCGCCCGCCGGGCCGCGCGCAGTTTGGAGTACATGCCGCCTGTGCCGACGTTGGACTTGCCGTCGCACATGGTCTCGATGTCCAGGGCCGCGATGTCCTCAATGAGCGGGATGGGCGTGGCGTTTGGATCGGCGTCGGGATTCCTGTCGAAGACCCCGTCGGCCGAGGTCATATTCACGAACAGGTCCGCGCCGATCAGCCCCAGGCACATGGCGGCCAAGGTGTCGTTGTCCCCGAATTCCAACTCGCGGGTGGACACTGTGTCATTTTCGTTGATAATCGGGATGACGCCCCATTCCAGGAGCCGTTCCAAGGTGTTGCGCGCATTCAGGAAGCGGTCGCGCAGCTTCAGGCCGCTGCGGGTCAGCAGAACCTGGGCCGTGACTTTGCCGTGCCGGGCGAAGGCTTCGTCGTAGTCGTGCATGAGCCGTCCCTGGCCCACGGCCGAGGCCGCCTGCCGGGAGACCAAGTCCTTGCCGTTGCGTTGTTTCTTGCAAGTGCGCTCGAAGATGCGCTGCCTGCCTGCGGCCACCGCGCCCGAGGAAACCAGGATTACGTCCATGCCTCGGTCGGACAGCGCTGCCAACTGATCGGCCAAGCGGTTGATGGCCTCGCCGTTCAGGCCGTCGCGGGTGGTCAGCACGGCCGAGCCGACCTTGATCACCACCCGCCTGACGTTGTCGAGCAGGGAGTCTCGGGTAATGGGCGATTTCGTCATGGGGCGCACGGTACTCCAACTGGTTCCGGCCTGCAACAAGGGACTTGGCCGGGGTGGGCGTTCTCGGGGGGGGGTGTACCCCACCAGAAAATTAATTTGCCATTACTTCGACATAAAGAAATATGAACGAGTGCCGATATGAAGCAATAAGCCGGGCGGATTCCCCATGGCCCGGAACAAGGAGCGAGCATGGTCGACCCCATAGGCACCACTTCCACGGCCCCGACTTATTCCTACAGCAGGAATCGCCGCGACAACGCCAGTCAAGCCGGTGCGCCCATTTCCGCAGATACGGTCAACATCAGTCTCGAGGGCCTTAAGGCTCAGAAATACTCACCGTTCCAGACCGGCGAGGAAGACGTCGCCAAGGCTCGCGAATCTCCATGGCTGCTCCCCACGATGGGGACCCATTCCGAGCGCACCCTCAAGAACGGGCATACCGAGATCATGGAGATCGAAGGCGGTAAACTGACCGTGCGCGAGTACGACGGGGACCGCTTGGTCAAGTCCGTGGACGGAACCATGGTCGAAGGGCTGACCGTGCTCGACACCACCTATTACGACAAGAAGGGGGAGGCCACCCAGACCATCCACTCGGAACTGACCCGGCTTGACGACAAGAACGGTTGGTCTGGCGCGAATATGAGCCGGTCGGTGACCTGGTTCGAAGACGGGCGGACCGTGCGTACCCTGAGCGACGAGATGACCCTGCGCACCCGCAACATAGGTACGAGCAGCATAAAGGTGGGCGACAACCAGTTTTCGCGTATGACCGACGAGGTTGACGGCGACTCGGACAAGTTGCTCCGCAGTCTCACCCACGAGAATCACAATTTGAGCTACCACGCCGATATCCAGGAGTTTTACGACAACAAGCAGCTCTCCAGGAGCGTGATCATCGACCAGTCTGGCGAATTCACACAGGAGTCCAATCGCAACGAGGAGAAGGTGGACGACATGGAAGGTCTGACCACCCGCGAACTCTACCACGACACCGAGTTGACCCTGGTCATCAATGACTATGACCGGGATGGCCGTCTTCTGCGGGAAGCCACGGTTTCCGACCAGCAGGAGGACGGGGACGGCGGCAAGGACGGCAAGCAGTACCAGACCGCGGACATCACCTGGTACAAGGACGGCGAAAAGATCAAGCATGGCAACGGCTCCTTCCGGCTGGAAGAGACTCCCATGCACAAACTCGCGAAGCGGCCCGGCGTCTTGGATCTCCTGGGCCTTAGCGCGGAGGCATATCTCACCCCCGAGGCGAAGGACGCCGATTACCTGCTCGGCACCACGATGGCGGAAAGCTCGGCCGCGGCTGAATTCTTCCTGGAAGGCACGGCGCACGGCGCGGCCAAAGGGCAATACGGCTCGGCTTCGCAGATGGCCAAGTACGGCAAGCTCCAACAGCCTTTCGACGTGGATTGGACCACCGAACTCTATGAAGAGGGTGAGTTGGTCATGCGCAAGCAGGACAGTCAGCAGGCCCGGAGTTCGACGGGGCAGAGTGTGGACGACCGGCTGCCCTTCCGCCTCGCGGGCGCGTTGTCCGACGGCGACCGGCCCGCTGTTCTCCAGCAGTCCGAACATACCACTGAAATTTTTGAAAACGGCGAGACCGTGGCCATGGAGTCCCAAAAGACTCGGGAGTTTCTCCAGCCGGACGACCACGGGCCGGACACCCTGATGACTCTGGCCGACTACGACCGCCTCGACGAGACGGACGGCAAGGACGGCCTCAACGTGGTCTACAAGGGCGACATCGACACGGCCGATCCGGATTCGCGCGCCGCTTTGCGCGCCATGGGCAAGGAGGTCGACCAAACCATGGACGACTTCTACGAGACGTATCGCAACGTGCGCGGACCCTATGCCCCGTACGGCAAAGCCAGCAAATTCTGGTTCAAGGGTTTCGACGGGGAATATCAGGGCCTCTGATCGGCAGGCGGCCGCCGGGCGGCTTTTCCGGAGAGGAGCCGAAGATGTTGCCGCCGGCGGGCGAGGGACGCGTTCCCCGGCCGCCGGTCAGGCGTCTTTGGCGTGTCCGGTGCGCAGAAGTTGGCCCAGAAAAGCGGCCAGGGCTGGGCCGGGCGGCCCGCTGCGGGTGATCAGGTGAAATCTCAGTTCTGGCGTTTTCGCGGCAAAGGGCACGAAGGCCACGTCCCGACGGCCCGTGTCCGCCGTGGACCGGGGCACGGGCGAAACCCCGAATCCGGCGGCCACCAGGGCCACGGTGGCGTGCTTGGTCAGGACCTCCTGGGCCACGCGCAACCGCGCTCCGGCACCGGCGAGCAGGGCGGCCCATTGATCGTACAGCAGCGGGTTCAGGACGCGCGGAAACATGATCAGCGGCTCATCGTCGAGCATCTCCGCCTTGATGGCCCGCACTCGGGCCAGCCTGTGGGCGGCGGGCACGGCCAGGACGTACGCCTCGCGGTGATATACGTGCCGCTCAAGCCCGGCGGGATTGGTCCCTGACAACCGGACCACGGCCGCGTCCAGCCCCTTCCCCCGGACCAGTTCCACCAATTCCGGGGTGGATTTCTCCGACAATTCCAAAGCGATGCCCGGGTGGGTCTCGCCGAATCGCTTCAGGTCCGGCGAAAGCGGCCCGTCGATGGCCGGGCCGATGAAGCCCACGCGCAGTCTGCCCGTGCGTCCCATTCCCGTGTCCACCGCCCGCCGTTCGGCCGCCTCCATGTCCGCCAGGATGCGGCGCACGTCCGCAAGCAGGCTCTCGCCCGCCTCGGTGAGGGCCACCGACCGCCGGTCGCGCACGAACAGCGGCACGCCCAGCTCTGCTTCGAAAGCGGCGATCTGCTGGGAAAGGGGCGGTTGCGTCATGTGTAGCCGCTCCGCCGCCCGGCGGAAGTGCAAGGTTTCGGCCACGGCCAGGAAATATCGCATCTGTCGAGTGTCCATGCATGATATGTATCTCATATCACAGCGCCTGAAAAGCAGTATTGGACGTATTACAGAGCCGGGGCCAGAGTGGGCGAAAAGGAGGTTGTCATGGACAACAAACGATTTGAACGCGGCATGGAAATGCTCGCCCGCGTGGACGGCGAGCAGGGCGACAAGGTTATGGAGGCACTGGGGGACATCGCCCCGGATCTGGCGAAACTTATGGTCGAATACGGATTCGGGGACGTCTATTCCCGGCCCGGGCTGTCTCTCAAGGAGCGGGAGCTGATCACCATCGCGGCCCTGGCCGCCAAGGGTGGGTGCGAGCCGCAGCTCAAGGTCCACCTGCACGGGGCGTTGAACGTGGGCTGGACGCGGAAGGAGATTGTCGAGACCTTTCTCCAGATCTCGGTCTATGCGGGGTTCCCGGCGGCCCTGAACGCGGTCTTCGCGGCCAAGGCGGTTTTTGCCGAGCGGGGCGAGTAGAGCCCTAGGCTTCGTCAAGCAGGGCGAGCTGCCGCCACATCTCCGTGAGCAGCTCGTCCACGCCTTCTCCGGTCAGGGCGGAGATGAAGAAGACGGTTTCGCCGGAGGCGGCGACTTTGGCCTTCATGTCGGCCAGTTCCGCTTCGGACAGGGTGTCTATCTTGTTGATGACCTTGATCTGCGGCTTTTTCGCGATCTCGTCGTTGTACTCGCGCAGCTCCTGGTTGAGCATGGCGTAGCCGTCCGCAGGGTCATCGCGGTTGACGTCTTCGGCGGCCAGGATATGCACCAGGAAGCGTGTCCGCTCCACGTGCTTGAGGAAGGTAATGCCCAAGCCGCGTCCTTCGGAGGCCCCTTCGATGAGGCCGGGGATGTCGGCGATGACCATGCGCTTGAAGGCGTCGTCTTCGATGACCCCGAGGTTGGGCACGAGCGTGGTGAACGGATAGGCCGCGATCTTGGGCCGGGCTGCGGAGACCTTGGAAATGAAGGTGGACTTGCCCGCTGAGGGCAGGCCGAGCAGCCCCACGTCCGCCAGGATCTTGAGTTCCAGCCTGAGTTGTTTTTCCTGGCCCGGGAGGCCGGACTCGGCGTAGCGCGGAGTGCGGTTGATCGAGGACTTGAAGTGCAGATTGCCGCGTCCGCCGCGTCCGCCCTCGCAGATGACGATCTCGGTGCCGTCCTCCACCAGGTCGATCACGAACTCCTCGCGGGTCGTGCCGTCCTCCTCCTCGATGATTTCGAAGATAAGCGTGCCCATGGGCAGATCCACGACAAGGTCGTCGGCCGCCTTGCCGTAGCGGTCCCGGCCCATGCCGGACTGACCGTTGCGTGCCGTATAATGGCGTTTCAGGCGGAAGTCGTAGAGGGACATGAGCCGGTCGGAACCGCGCAGGATCACATCGCCGCCCTTGCCGCCGTCGCCGCCATCCGGGCCGCCCTTGGGCATGTTGGCCTCGCGCCGCAGGCTGGCGCAGCCGTTGCCGCCCTTGCCGGACGCCACCTTGATGGTCGCTTCATCCACGAATTTCATGTCTTGTCCTCGCCCTTGGGGTTTCCATCATTCCGAACGCAAAAAACGGGCAGGGAGCATGACGGCTCCCTGCCCGGCAACTATGCTTGCGCTATCCGGAATTTAGGCCTCGGGGGGCGTCACGCTCACGCGGGTCTTGACGACCTTCTTGCGGGTATACTTCTCGTACTTGACCACGCCGTCAACCAGGGCAAACAAGGTGTAATCCTTGCCAACGCCAACGCCGTCGCCGGGGTGAAATTTGGTACCGAGCTGACGCACGAGGATGTTGCCGGCAACCACTTCCTGGCCGCCGAAGCGCTTCACGCCGCGCCGCTGACCGGCGCTGTCGCGTCCGTTTCTGGAGCTACCACCAGCTTTCTTATGAGCCATGTTATCCTCCCTTCCTGGCGCTAGGCCGTGATGGAATTGACTTTCAGTTTGGTGTAATCCTGGCGGTGACCTTGGGTCTTGCGGGCGTCCTTTTTGGACAACTTGTGGAAGACCACGATCTTGTCGCCGCGCAGGTGGCCCAGCACTTCGCACTCGACCTTGGCACCGTCCACATAGGGAGCGCCGATCTTGGTGTCGCCGTCCTTGTCAACCAGGAGAACGGAATCGATGCTCAGCGCGTCGCCAGCATCAGCCTTCAGCAAATCTACATTGAGTTCAAGACCTTCTTCAACGCGGTACTGTTTTCCGCCGGTCTCGATAATAGCAAACATAGTGTGAACCTCCAATTCGTAAGAGGAGGCAACCTAGCCGCAACCGACCGTGTAAGTCAAGCCCCGAAGCCGGTTTTTTCGCTTTTTTTTGCGAAGCGCGTCGCGCACAGGCCAATACATCCATTATAGGGCCCCGGCGAGCTCCCGCCGGGTCCGGGCCAGGACCAGGACATCCACGCCTTCGCAGCCCGCCCGCTTCAGGGTTCCGGCGCATTCCCGCAGGGTCGCGCCGGTGGTGTAGACGTCGTCCACCAGGAGCAGCCGCCTGCCCCGGATCAGGTCCGGGTCCGCCGCGAAGGCCCCCTTGATGTTGGCTTGCCGCTCCCTGAGCCCGAACCGGGACTGGGGCGGGGTGTTACGCGTCCGCCGCAGGCCGTGGGTCAGCAGGGGGCGGTTCACGTGCCGGGCCAGGCCGCGCGCAATCTCCAGGCTCTGGTTGAAGCCACGCCATGCAAGCCGCCGGTCATGCAGCGGCACCGGGACCACCGCGTCCGGCAATCGTCCCCGGCGCGCTTCGAAGGCGGCCACGCCAAGCATGCGCAGGAGCCTGTTGCGTTCGAACCGGTTATTGAATTTGTAGCCCAGAATCAGTTGGCGCAGGGCCCCGGCATAGGGACCATGAAAATAGAGTTCGTCCCAGGGCGGCGGGGCCGACCTGCATTCGGGGCACAACGAGGGCGGGTCCGCCTCCCGGCCGGACATCGCCCCGCAGGCAGGGCACAGTCCGCCGATGCGCAGGGGCAGCGCCTTGGCGCAGTCCGGGCACAGGGACCCGAATCCGTCGGCCATGACCGAAGCGCAGACCGGGCATCGTCCGGCGGACAGGCCGAGTCGCCGGGCGAGGCGAAGGACCGGCTGGAACATGGCCCTATTCGGCTCCGTCCCGGGCCGTTTCCCAGGCCGTGCGGCCCAGTTGGACGATCCGCTTCTCGAAGTCCGCCTTGGAACGCAGGTCGTTGCGGGTGTCCACACCCCGGAAGACCAGGGGGTCGGCCAGGTCCATCCGGAAGTTGTGTACGAAATATTTAAGGGTCAGCCGCGCCCCATCAAAGAGTTTTCGGCCCGAGGGCTGGCCCGCCAGCAGTACCGCATGGGCCGTGCGCCGGGGCAGGTTCGCGATCCACGGCTCGTCGTGGCGTCGGGCCCGCCAGAACTGCTGCCCCCGGTCGATCCAGGTCTTGAGCCTTGAGGGCAGGTGGTAGAAATATATGGGCGAGGCGAACAGCACGGTCCGGGCTTCGAGACAGGGAGCGAACAGGTCCCAGGCCTGGTCCGTGGGCCCGAGCACGCAGCGCTCCCGGCCCGTGCGTTCCGGGGTGTTGCAATAGCCGCAGGCCAGGCAAGCCGTGATCGCGAAATCGCGCACGTGGAGTACGTCGGCCTCGCCGCCCGCTTCGCGCACGCCACGGGCCAGCAGCTCGGCGGCGCGGTCGGAATTGCCTCCCCGGCGGTGGGAGCAGGCGAAGACGGCGGCGCGATTCATTTACGGCTCCTTGTCGTAGATCGGTTGCTTGCGGGTCATGATTGCCCGGGCGTGGTCCTCGAATTCCTCGATTGCGAATTCCCAGTCCGGGAAGATATGCGCCTCATGGCGTACCTGGGGAATCCCCTTGAGGGAGATCAGGGCCTCTATGCGGTCGGCCCGGGCGAAACGGAGGTACCAACCTACCTCCAGTCCCACCCCTCAACACTTGTCTCGGATGTCGATGGCTACCGGTTCGCTCATGATCAAAATCCTCCGAGAAACGGGTTGTGGTTGCGCTCGTCCGCGACCGTGGTTTCCGGGCCATGGCCGGACAGCAGCCGGGTTTCGGGCGGCAGGGTGAAGATGTGTTCCTCGACCGAGCGCTTGAGCACGTCGAGGTCGCCGCCGGGAAAGTCCGTGCGTCCGATGGAGCGGTAGAAGATCAGATCGCCCACGAAGGCGGCCCCGGCTTCCGGGAAATGGAAGGTCAGGCTGCCCGGCGAATGCCCCGGCGTGCGGAACACGGCGCATCGGGCCCCGGCGAAAACGGTTTCGCCCGGCTCGAGGTTCCGCCAGACATAGGGGGGGACGGGCGGTACGCCCATGTCGCCGCCCTTGCCCATCCAGGAGTCCAGGAGGTAGCCGTCCGCGTCGCTGGCCAGGATGGGCGCGCCCGTGGCCTCGGACAAGGCCTTGTTGCCGCCGGTATGGTCGAAGTGCAGATGCGTGTTCAGGATGGCGGTCAGGGTCAGGCCTTCGGCGTCGAGGTGCTTGAGCACCACGGCGGGGTCGCCGCCCGGGTCCACGGCCACGGCTTCGCCGCCGTTGGCCAGTACGTAACAGTTGGTTTGCAGGGGGCCCAGCGGAAAGGTCGCTATATCCATTACAATGTCTCCAGCATGAGTTCGTCGAGGGGTTTGCGCGAGGAATCGCCCGCCTGGTCCGGGTGGCCCAGGGCCAGGACGGCCTGAAGTTCGTAGTCCGCCTCGGACAGGCCGAGGGCCGACAGGGAAGCGGCCTGGTCGTTGACGATCTGGCCCAGCCAGACCGCGCCCAGACCGAGGGCATGGACGGCCAGGAGCATGTTCTGGATGCATGCTCCGGCCCCTTGGTGATCTTTCATCTCGCTGTACAGGGCCGATTTGTCGAGGCAGACGCAGATGCAGGCCGCCGCATCGCGGACAATGCGCGCGTACTTGGTGCACCCGGCCAGTTTCTCCGTGCGCGGGTCGTCGCGGGTCACGACCAGGAAGCGCCAGGGCTGGTTGTTCAGGCCGCTGGGAGCCCATTGCCCGGCTTCGAGGATGGCGGTCAGTTCCGCTTTCGAAACGGGGTCGGCGGTGAACCTGCGGATGGAACGGCGCTCGCGAATGGCCCGGAGCACTGGATTGTCGCGGGTATCCATGGTTGTTATCTCCTTGTGTATGCGTGTATGGTGATAGCCTAGTCCCAAACTTCGGGCAAGAGTCTGTGACCCGAACCGCTCTTGGAGCGTATAGGAATATGCAGATGAGTTGCGGTCCCATTCCGGGCCCGCCGGAAAGGTGATGAAAGAAAAACGCGAAGCGGACATTGTACGGAAGATACTGCTGGGCGACGTCCAGTTGTACGGGACCTTGGTGCGCAAGTACCAGGGGCCGATCTACAATCTCATGCTGCGCATGACGGGCGATGCGGACATCTCGGCCGACCTCGCCCAGGAGGCCTTTGTCCGGGCCTATGAGAAGCTCGACACGTTCAACCTGCGCAGACGGCTCTTCCCATGGCTGTATACGCTGGCGCTGAACGTGGCCCGGGACTGGCTGCGCAAGGACGGCCGCGACAGACACGTGTTCGTGGAAGACGCGGCGGTCATGGTTCGCGAGCAGGACCGCCGGGACGAGCCCAAGGCCATGAACGACCGGCTCGACGGGGCCAAGGCCTTCAAGGCCGTGATGAACCTGGACTCGAAATACCGGGAAGCGCTCATGCTCCGATACCGGCACGACTTCTCCATGCAGGAAATCGCCGCGACCCTGGGAATCAGCGTCAGCGCGGCGAAGATGCGTCTGAGCAGAGGGCTGGACATGGTCCGGCAGCAATTCGACGGGGGGAACAACCCATGACGAAACAACAGATCAAGACACGTATGGAAGATACCATCATACATGCCGTACAGACCTCCCCCGAGGTCGAGGCCCCGGCCGATCTGGCCAACCGGGTCATGGCCCGGCTCCATCCCAAGCGGCCGTCCCTGTGGATGCGCGTACGCTTGTGGTTCCTGCGCCCCAGGGTCCTGACCGTGCGGCCCATCACCGCCATTCCGGCCATGACCCTGGCCGTGGCGCTGCTGGCCCTGGTCTTCGTGACCACCCGGAAACCTCCGGAGGACATCGGCCCGAGGCTTGCCACCGTGCGGTTCATCCTGCACGATGCGGACATGAGCGCCCGCAAGGTCTCGGTCATCGGGTCTTTCAACAATTGGCGGGCGGATCGTTCGGTCATGTGGTACAGTCGGGACGCACAGGCCTGGATGCTTGAAGCCCAGCTTCCCCCGGGCGATCATGAATACCTGTTTCTGGTCAACGGGAAACAGCTCGTACCCGATCCCGATGCGCCCATGACCAGCGACGACGGGTTTGGTAACCGAAATTCCATAGTTTTTGTGAATGGAGAACATGAACAAACGCTATAGCCTCCATACCCTGGCCTTCCTGCTGGCGCTGTGCCTGTCCTTCCCGGCACGCCCGGCAGGGGCCGGGGATGCAATCCTTTCCACCCTCGCCGACCGCGCCCGCGAGTGCGGCGTCTTTACCGAAACCGTGGATCGCGTCCGCGCCGCCGTGGCCTCGGGCGATCTCTCCGAGCCCGATGGGGCGAGCCTGTTGGAGCCGCTCCTCGAGGCCTGCGGCCAAAAGCTTCCCCTGGCCCCGCTGGAGGACAAGCTCGAAGAGGGGTTGTCCAAGCGCGTGCGGCCCGCGCTCATCGTCCGCGCCCTGCGGAACCGCATCGACGATTACCGCTTCGTGAACGGACTGCTGTCCGGCTCTGCCGCGAAGGCCGACCCCCGCGTCCTGGTCGCCTTGGGCGAGGGCGTCTCCAAGGGAACGCCGCGCGGGGATGTCGAGGCATACGTCGAGGAGTTTTCCGGGCGACGGCCCGAGGCCTTCCTGATCGGCGCCGAGATGGTTTCCCTCTTGGGCCAGGCCAAGATGGACTACGCCCTGACCCGGACCGTGCTCGAAGCCGGGTTCGACGCCGATTCCCTGATTCCCGAATGGCGCTATTTCATCCGCCTCGTGCTCATGGCCAGGCAACGAGGCCTCCACGATCGGGAAGTAGCCGAGGGCGCGGTCGCCGTGCTTGCCGATCGCGGTTCCCTGAACGATCTCTTCATCCGCCTGGGCTTCACCAGCCGCAATCTCACCGGACGCACCATCTCTAATTAACATTTCTTGATTTCTGTGTGACCTTGATCCTCTATTCCCGGTATATTCAATACGAGGGGTCGAGAGGCCCGGAAACCCATGGGAGTCTCTGCGTGAAGAAGTGTATCGCGATGCTGTTGATCGCATCCGTCCTGGCTGCCGCCGGATGCGCCGTGGTGATGGGCCCGTACTATCTGGAACAGGAGCAGTACGAGGAAGGAATCAAGGTCATGGGCGAACAGCTCAAGGAGAACCCTGACGATGCAGCCTCCGCCTATTATGTCGGCCGATACTACCTGGCCATGAACAAGCCCAAGGACGGCCTGCCCTATCTGCAAAAGGCCGTGCGCCTGGCCCCGGAAAACGCGGATTACGTCTTTTGGACCGGGGTGGCCTATTGGGCGATGATGGATTTCGATCGGGAAAGGGCGGCCTACGAGAAGGCCGTCAGCCTGGACCCGAAACATGTTTCCGCCCACCTCTACCTGGGACACGGCCATACCGACCGGGGAGAGTGGGCGCAGGCCCTCAAGCAATACGACGTGGTCCTCAAGCTGGACCCGTACAATCCGGAAGCGCTCTACAACAGGGCCCGGGCCTTGGGGGGACTTGACAGAACGAGCGATGAGATCGCGGCATGGAAGCAGTTCCTGGAGTTTTATCCCGATGGGAGCATGGCCATGGCGGCCACGGAGCAACTCAATCTGCACGGGGACTTCACCTACCGCAATTACATCATCGGAAAGCGCAACGTCACGCTGCGGAACATGACGTTCAAACCCGGGACCAATGTCCTGGATGCCGATGCCAGAGCCTCGTTGGCAGTGCTCGGTGCGATGCTGCGGGTGAACAAGGCGCTGGTGGTCAACATCGTCGCCTATGCCAAGGGGGATGCCCCGTTGGCCAAGGCTCGCGCCACCGCCGTGCGCGACTACATGCTCAACGGCAATCCGGACGTGGATTGGAGCAGGCTGCCTCTGAGTTGGTTCGGAACCGCCGAAGAGGTCCAAGTGGGCGACAAGACCTTCGCCCTGGACCAGTCGGTGAACTTTATTACCGAGGTTCGGTAAATAAATTGGAGAATACTATTATGTATAATATAATGAGTAAAATTAGCCTGTTGATTGCTGTTCTGGTCCTCGCTACGGCCGTCGTGGTTCCCCACGCCATGGCGCAGACGGATGAGACCGCCGGCGATACGACCGGCGAGACCGGCGACACCGAGGCGGAAGCTCCGTCCTTCACCAGCCCGGCCCAGGCCGCCAAGGCCTCGGCCCTGGCCGACGCCGCTGCGGCCGTATCCGCTCAGGCCGTGGCCGACGCAGAACAGACCGTGGCCGACGCCGAGCAGGCTGTGGCCGATGCCCAACAGGCCGTGGCCGATGCCCAGGCCGCCGCGGACGTCGAGGCCGAAGCCGAGGCCCAGGCCCAACTCGACGCGGCCATGACCAGCCTCGACGCGGCCCAGGCCAGCGCTGCCCAGGCCGTGGCCGACGCCGCCTCCGTGTCCGTGGAAACCATAGCCTCCATGCGGGCCCAGAACGTGGGCTGGGGCGTCATTGCCCAGGAATTGGGCGTCCATCCGAGCACGCTGGGCCTTGGGCACAAGAATCAACATCGCAACCGGACCCAGGCCGAAACCAAGAGTCGTGGCGTGGGCCGGGCCAAGGCCGCCGTGGCCGCCCAGCCGGGCAACGCCACGGGCCGCAATCTCAAGTCCGGCCTGTCCAGGACCCCGGGCGTGAGCGGCGGCAAGGGCTCCAAGGCCGTGGGATTGAGCCGGGCCTCGAACAAGGCCAAGACCGGGGCCAAGAATTCCAATTCCTCCAAGGGCAACGACGCTTCGGGGCGTGGTAATTCAGGCAGCTCCAACGGCGGCGGCAAGGGCAAGAGCAACGGAAAGGGCAATTCGGGTAATTCCAACGGCGGGGGCAAGGGCAAGAGCAAGTAGCCGTCCCCCTCAGCCTTCATTCGGCGGGTCCCGATGTCGGGGCCCGCTTTTTTTTGGTGCTCGCCCATTCTCGCTTCTCTTTAAAACAGGAGGGATTCCGGGTATGGGAGGGGAAGATGGCGGACAAAACCAAGGTGCGTGCATGGCTGAATATATCGATTCCGGCTCCCTTTCCGAAACCTACCTGCAGATCAGTCCCAATATCCTGGCGAGTTTTCCCAAGTTCCGGCCGCCCGTGGACCTGTACGTTTTCAATCCGGATGTGGGCCGCACGGGCCGTTACATACGCGGCGGGGAACGGCTTTCGCGCGGCGGCCAGGCCGAGGTGGCGCGTTTCGCCGAGGAGGGGCTGCTGTATCTGCTGCGCGAGGACTATCGCGTCTACGCCGAGCATCTGAGCAAAAATCTCGGCCTGCTGCTGGTGGAGGAAGGGTTTCTGCCCGTGGAGGTGGCGGAGATATTCTTCATCGCCTTGCGCAACCGCATGGGCGAATTTTTGAATCAGCCCCGCGAGGATACCTTCGAGGCCTTGCGCACGGATGTCTTCGTCCTGGCCGAATATGTCTGGATCGACCCTGGCCGGATGGCCTTTTTGACGCATACCCTGGAGCGCGACTACGACCTGGCCGTGCATTCGGTGAACAGCATGCTCATCGGCCTGGCCCTGTATCTGCGCCTGACCGGGGGCAAGGTGGAGAAGACCGTGCTCATCAGCCTGATTCTCGGGCTGTTGCTCCATGATCTGGGCATGGTCATGGTTCCGAAGTTCATCCGCGACAAGGAGCAGTTTCTGATCCGCCGGGATCGGGAATCCATTGAGCGGCACATCGATGCCGGATTGAATATGGTCCGGCGGCTCAAGATCCAGGACCCGATCATCCTGGAGTGCCTGGAACAACACCACGAGCGGCTGGACGGTTCGGGCTACCCTGCCCGCCGGTTCGGCAGGGACATCTCAACCTCGGGCAGGCTGTGCGCCGTGGCCGATTCCTTTTCGGCCATTATCGGCGACAGGCCCCACCGTTCGGCGAAGGATATGGCGGAGGCCGTGCGTATGCTCATCGGGGACGGCAAGCGGTACGATTCGGCCCTGACCACGCTGTTGGCCAAGGTCATGGCCGAGCGCGTTACAGGGTGATGTAGCCCCTGGCGGCGGATCGTTCGGGGTTTTCGGCCAGGGTCATGGCCGTGCGCATGGGCTTGAAGCCCAACCTGGCGTAGAACGGCTCCTTGCCCGGCACGGCCCACAGAACCACGTTTGGCGTGCCCAGCCGTTCAAGCATGGCCTTCATCATTCGCGTTCCCAGCCCCTTGCCCTGATATTCCGGCAACATGCACAAGTCGTAAATGACCGAATGGACCGTGTGGTCGCTCAGGGCGCGGGCTATGCCCACAAGCCGCTCCCCGTCCTGGGCGAAACAGGTCAGGTCGCTGTTTTCGAAGGTCCGGCGCAGGGTGTCCGGCTCACGGGTGCCCAGCGGGGCCCGTTCGAAGATTTCGGCGGCTTCCGCCCAATCCACGCCGTCCATGTCGAAGCGCAAAAGGATGTCCCGGGTCATGGCCGCTTCCACCATGAGCGCATGCGCACGATTTCCCGACCGTCCGAGGCCCGGGTCAGGCTGTGCACGAAGGTGTCCATGCCTTGGTCCGGTTCGCCCTTGGTGCAGGCGGAGACGATCGTGTCGCCGGGGAAGGCCTCGCTGCGGAACTGGATGTCCACCCCATGGCAGCGATGCTCCTCGATCCATTCGGCGGGCACGGCCTCGAAGCCGTATTCCAGATACTTCACGTTGTTCACATGGCCGTTGATGTCCATGTCGCCGCGTCGTGCCGTGAGGGTCGTGTCGTATTCGCCTTCCTTAAGCCGGGTTACGGCCTTGGAGGGAAAGGTCAGGGCGTGTTCGCGGTCCGGGATGAACCGCTCGTTGAGCACGGTCTCGGGTGCGTCGGGACGGTGGGTCCGCGTGTTCATGGTTACCCAGGAAGTGGTCGCCCGGCCCATTTCCCCATCCTCGTCGTAGATCAGGAAGTCGCGCAGGGCCACCAGTCGCTCGTTGCCCGAGGGCCAGGTCAGGATGTTCGTGCGTCCGCCGAAGCCGGGCAGCCGGTCCACCATGAGGTGAAGACGGGCCAGGATCCAGAAATGGCCGCTCTGTTGCAGATCGCCGTGGCCGAAGCCGAGCCGGTCCGCATGGCGCGAGGCCGCGTCCTGCAATTGGTTGCAGATGGCGGTCACGGACACGCGGCCGTCCGGGCGCGGTTCGTAGGAGCGAATGTCGTAGCCGTGTTCGAAGGTCAGGGGGGAATCGGTTGTCATAACAACCAATTCCTAGGGTAGTTCGCGCCGTGTGTAAAGGGGGGAGCGTCAGTGCGGGCGGATCGCGCCGAGAATGTGGTCGATTTCGCCGGAATCCCGCATGGCCCGGAGTTCGCCCGTGATCATGGGAACCAGGGCGGCGTGGCGGCGGTTCAGGTAGTGATAGAGCGGAACCACCACCAGGGGCGGTTCGTTGATGCGCAGGCAGCCCATGCCGGGCTTCGCGATTTCGTGTTCGGCCCAGGCTCGGTCTACCAGCAGTGCGTCGAGTCTTCCCTTCAGGAGCAGGTTCATCAGCTTGCTTTCATGGGGCAGGCGGACCACGTCGGGCATGCCGTCGGTGAGCATCTCGGCGTAGCGGTTGCCGATCTTGATGCCCAGATGCAGCTTACGCACGGTTTCCATGGAGACGTGCTCCAGGCTGCCGTTGCAGGTCAGGATGACGCCTTCCAGACGATTCACCGGCACGTCGATGCGCAGGAGGTTGGGGTAGTCCTCCTCGATGGCCCGGATGCGGTTGACCTCGCCGTCCACGCTGCCTTCCTCGGCCATTTCCAGGGAACGGGCCGCGGGCAGTCGCCGTCCGCCGATCTTGATGCCGAGGCGTCCGTAAGCCTCCTGAAGCACCTTGAGCGAGGCGAGGGACAGGGAACCCCCGCCGTAGCCGAAGACCAGAGGACCTTGGGCCTGGGCCGGGGAGCCGAAACACAGGATGATCATGCAGAGCAGGACGGTACGTATTCCCATTACCCATATCTTTATCCGGGAACGGCCGCCAAGTCCATTGCCACAGCGTTTATCGGTCGTCCGGGATGGCGCTTCCTTTGCGGGCCAGGGCGTGCAGGCGGTCCATTTCGCCGCTGGTCGGCGTCGGGCAAGGCACGGATGCGGGGGACGGGGTCCGCATGCTTGCGGTTGAGATGGTGATACAGCGGCGCCCGCCAGGACCGGGGGCGGAATATCCGCAGCCGGTCGGCGTGTGGACGTCCTTCCTGGGTGCGCTCGATGCCGTCGAAGGCGATGAGTACGTCCAGCCGGTCGAGGTGGAGCATGCGAAAAAGTCGGTCCCATTCATCGCGGATCACGAGGTGGGATAGCAGGTCACGGCTACGCCCTGGACCGAGGCGATGGCCGACCGCATCTGGATCAGGTTAGGGAGTTCCCCGGCGAGTCCGGCCATGCGCACGGCCTCGCCGTCAACCATGGCCGCGTTGGCTTCGGCCAGCCCTCGGCGGGCCTGGCGAGCGGGACGAGGATCAGGGCCAGGAATAGAAGTTGCGGGCAGAGATGGCGCATCGGCGTAAGATTAGCCGCAACGCTCGGGCTTGCTCACGACTCACCGGCGCATTCCCCGGCACGGCGGGTCAGGACAGGAAGTTACGCACGCCGGTGAAGGCGATCTGGGCGGCCATGGCCGATAGGACCAGGCCGGTGATCTTGGTCAGGACGTTGATTCCCATCCGGCCGATGAACCGCTTCAGGGTGGACGAGGAGGACAGGATGAAGCCCACGGACAGGCAGGCGCAGACCAGGGCGGCCGCGCCGATCAGCTTTTGCTCGGGGGTGGACAGCTCCGCGCCCAGGATGAGCAGGGTGCCGATGGTCGCCGGGCCCACGGTGATGGGCATGGCCAGGGGCACCACGGCCACATCCGAGTCGTCGTCGGGCTCGGGCCGCTGCCGCTTTCCCGAGACCAGCGAGACGGCCGACAGGAACAGCAGCGCTCCGGACCCTACCCGGAACCCGTCCAAGGTGATGCCCAGCGTGGAAAAGATCGGGTTTCCGGCAAAGTAGAGCACCAGGGAAATGACCAGCACCGCCATGGTCGTCCGCAGGGCCAGTTTCTTCTGCGCCCCCTTCTCCATCCCCTCGGTCATGGACAGAAACACGGACAGCACGAAAAATGGCGTCAGCAGGAAGAACCACTTTATGTAGAGCGAGATGAACAGGTTGATCACGGTATCCCCAGCGCGAAGCGCGTGCAAAAAGTTTACGGGAGGAAGGAGGGGGATCCCGGGGAAGAAGTCCCTCCTACTTGCACAATTTTTCGGCCAGGGCCGCGCCTTGTTCGCCGCCTCCGGCCATGCGGGCCAATTCGCATTTGATCTCGTCGTCGTCAAGCCTTGCGCACCGGGTGTAGGTGGCGTTGTCCACGACTTCCTTTTTGATCAGGAAGTGGCGGTCCGCCTTGCGGGCGAGCTGCGGCCAGTGGGTGATGAGCAGCATCTGCTGGCGGTCGGCCAGGTTGCGCAGCTTGTTGCCCACCGAATTGAGCGTCAGGCCGCCGATACCGGCGTCCACCTCGTCGAAGATGAGCGAGGGCCGGGCGTCCTTTGTCTGGCCGTCCTGGTCGCCGTGACCGCGCATGGTCACCAGGGCGAGCAGGAACCGGGAGAGTTCGCCGCCCGAGGCGATCTTGTCCAGCGGCTGGGCGGGCTGGCCCGGGTTGGGCACCCACATGAGCCGTCCGCGCATGTCGTCGCAGCCCGGGTAGAGTTCACGGGCGTCGAATTCGAAATGGACCTTGACGTGTTCGGAAAAGCCGAGGTCGGTCAATTCGTCCACGATGCGGATGGACAACTCTCCGGCCGCCTTTTTGCGGGCGCGGTTGAGTTGCTCCAGGGTCTCCTTGAGGGCCGCCGCCGCTTTGTCCTCTTCGCGCGAAAGATTTTTCATATCCAGGGCGCAGGCGTCGAGAAAGGAGAGGCTTTCGTCGATTTCAGCCTTCATGTCAACGATTTCATCCAGGCCGCGCCGCAACTTCCGCTTGAGTTTGGCCAACTCGAACAACCGAGCCTCGATGTCGTCCAGGGGCATGGGATCGTCGTCGTCGAAGTCCGACGGTCCGCGCCGCAGTCGGGAATCCATGTCGTGCAGACGCATGCGGAAGGTCTCCACGGCCTCGCGGTCCTCTTCGAAGCCGGGAAAGAGCCGGGCGATGATTTCCATCTCGCGGTTGAGCAGCGCCATGGCGTCGAGCATGCCGATCTCGCCATGGAGGACATCCAGGGCTTTTTGCAGGCATTCGCCCGCCTGCTCTCGGTCCTTGAGGATTTTCTTGCGCTCCTCCAGATCGTTCTCCTCGTCCGGCAGAGGCTCCACGGCCTCGATCTCCTTTTGCTGGTATTCCAGGAAATCGCGCTGCTTCTGGAGATCTTCGAATTTTTCGGAGAGCAGCCGTTTGCGTTCAAGCACGTCGTGCAGCGCGGCGAGTTGGGCATTGCGCGTGGTCAGCAGGGACTGGTCCGGCAGGAAGGAATCGAGGATTTCGCCCTGGAAGGCCGGGGAGAGCAGTTTCTGCTGACCGTGTTGCGAGGTGTGGAGGATGAGCCCGACGGCCATGTCGCGGATGGTTGGTTGGGAGGACAACGCATCGTTGACGTAGACCCGGCTGCGTCCGGTGTCGGCGGACAATTCGCGCCGGATCACGGTTTCGCCTTCGGGCAGGACGAAGAGCGCCTCCACCGTGGCCTTTTCCGCGCCGGGCCGGACCAGTTTCTTGTCCATGCGCTCGCCCATGAGGAAGTCCACGGCCCGCATGATGAAGGACTTGCCCGCACCGGTTTCGCCGGTCAGGGTATTCAGGCCGGGCGAGAATTCCAGTTCCGCGTCCTCGATAAGGGCCAGGTTTCGAATGCGCAGCAGTTCGAGCATGTGGTGGTGCCTCCGACCCCCATCCCCTTTCCCTTCAAAAACTTTTGGCGCTGCTTCGCGCAGGGGGAGGTACGGTCGATTGGTTCGTTTCAGTATGTGGCAAAGGACGGCTGGCGGGCGGGGCCTTCGCGTTCAGCGTGTCCGGGCCATCGAGATAGCGAATGCCCTTATACACCAGAGCCGCGTGGCGGAAAAGGGGAACGTATGGGTCGGGAGCGGGATATGGTGCGTTTTTTCCATGCGGCCTTAACCCATTGCGGCGTCACGGTGCCGTGGGCTGGAGGGGCTTGGCCAAGGAACAGACGGTTTCGCCCACCATGTAGTTGCTGGCGGTGTAGGTGCGCTCCACGGCGAATCCATTGGCCCGGTAGAAGGCCAGGGCCTTTTCGTTCAACTTGAAGCAGTCCAGGGTCAGCGTGACGAATCCCGCTTGCCGGGCGCGGTTTGAGGCATGTTCGAGGAGAGCGGTCCCCACGCCCTTTCGCATGCAGCTTGGATGGCCCCAGAGATGGTCCACGTAATTTTCCTTGAGGAGCAGGACGCCCGCCGGAAGGCCGTCGGCCTCGGCCACGCTGAAGCGGGGCGCATCCTGTCGGGCTACCTGAGCGGGTCGGTCCAGATCGAGAATCTTTTGGAACTGATGCGCGGGCAGGAAATGGGCGTATGAGGCCAGCATGGAGGCGCGGATGATCTTCGCGACCAATGTTTCCTCCCCGGCCGAGGCTTGGCGGATGCGGATCATTGCTTGAGCCTTGGGTCGAGCAGGTCGCGCAGGGACTCGCCGAGCAGATTATAGCCGAGGACGGTCAGCAGGATGGCCAGGCCCGGGAAGACCGACAGCCACCATGCGATGCCGAGCACTTCCTTGCCCTCCATCAGGATGTTGCCCCAGGAGGCGTCGGGCGGTTGCACGCCCAGGCCCAGGAAGGAGAGCGAAGACTCGGTCAGGATGGCCCCGGCCACGCCGAGTGTGGCGGAGACCAGCACCGGTCCCATGGCGTTGGGCATGATGTGGCGAAAGATGATCCGGCCTGGCCGGGCCCCGGCGGCACGGGCGGCCAGGACGTAATCGCGTTCGCGGATGGACAGGGTCTCGGCGCGCACCAGCCGGGCCACGCCCATCCAGCCTGTCAGGCCGATGACAATCATGATGTTGGTCAGGCTTGGTTCCAGGAAGGCGATGACCGCCAGGATGAGGAAGAACGACGGGAAGCAGAGCATGACGTCCACCCCGCGCATGATAATCTCGTCCACCACGCGTCCGAAGTAGCCCGCGACCAAGCCGAGGACCACGCCGATGGAGGTGGCGATGCCCACGGCCACGAAGCCGACCCACAACGATACGCGACCGCCGAAAAGAATGCGCGAGAACACGTCGCGGCCGAGCGCGTCCGTGCCCATGAGGTGGGCGGCGGAGGGCGGCAGAAGCAGCGCATCCACGTTGATGAAGTTCGGGTCGTAGGGGGCGAGCAGCGGGGCGAACACGGCCCCTGCGGACATGACGCCGACGATCAGCGCGCCAAGGACCAGCAGGGTGTGACGCGCCCACGGGGAAACGCGTTTGAGCGGGCGGCGTTTCATTGGTTTTTCCCCCGGCCCACCCGGATACGCGGATCGGCCAGGCCGTAGCCCATGTCGGCCAGCAGATTGCCCGCCAGGGTCAGGACCGCGCCGAGCACGAGCGAACCCATGATCAGCGGGTAGTCGCGGGCCATGACCGCCTGATAGAAGAGTTGGCCCAGGCCGGGCAGGGCGAAGATGGATTCGATGATCACCGACCCGCCGATGAGGGCCGGGACCGACAACCCGAGGATGGTGATGACCGGCATGAGCGCGTTGCGCAGGGCATGCTTGAACAGGACCACCCGGCTGGACAGTCCCTTGGCCCGCGCAGTCATGACGTAATCCTGGCGCAGGACTTCGAGCATGGAGGAGCGCATGAACCGGGACATGCCCGCCCAGGAACCCGAGGTGTAGATGAAGATGGGCAGGATCAGATGCTTGGTCACGTCCCACCACTGCTCGGGCTCGGACATGGACTCGAAGCCCATGGAGGTCAGCCCGGAGATGGGCAGGATGGGCCAACTGATGCCCAGCCAGAGCATGAGCAGCAGGGCCAGCCAGAAGCCGGGCATGGCAAATCCGACGAAGACGATGACTGTGGAAATCTTGTCGAAGGCCCCGCCTCGCCACCATGCCGCGGCCACGCCGATGGGCACGGCGATGAGCAGCGTCAAGAGCATGGAGGCCACGTTCATGCCGAAGGTCAGAGGCAGCCGTTCCCGGATCTTGTCCCAGACCGGCCGATGGTCTCCGGACATGGATTGGCCGAAGTCGAGGCGCACCAGCCGTTTGAGCCAGTTCGCATACTGCACGTGCAGGGGCTGGTCCAGGCCGTAGATTTTTTCGAGTTGGAGCCGCGCCTCCACGCCCGCTTCCGGATTGAGCGTGGTCTGCAAATCCGTCGGCGAGCCCGGGGCCAGATGAATGACCCAGAAGCTGATGACCGTGATCCCGAGAAAGACCACGCCCACCCACAGCAATTTGATGAAGATTTTCTTGAGGACCTGGCCCATGGATTCTCCCAATGATTCCAACCGCCCTCATTTCTTACTGCAAGACTGCCTCCGAATCAATCAACAAGACTTCCCGGCAATTTTCCAGTTGACAACCGAGCGCCCCTTGGATAATTACCCTCCACCCAACGACGTGGGGCTGTAGCTCAGTTGGGAGAGCGCTTGAATGGCATTCAAGAGGTCGTGGGTTCGATTCCCTCCAGCTCCACCACAAGAAAGTTAAGGGTTTCAAGTGAATACTTGGAACCCTTTTTTCGTGTCTGAGGGGCACTTTTGGGAATATGTCCGCTATGTGTCCGCCGCTTCCGACCGACTGTTTTCGGTGCCGGTCATGGCGTAGCGCGCGGCCAGACGATCTTGCGGACCGTCTTCCAACACGCCTTCAAGGTGGCTGT
>NZ_JAFMPN010000027.1 GCF_017351175.1 Desulfovibrio sp. Huiquan2017
TCATCCATGGGGAGTTCACCGTTCCTCATCTTGGTCAGTATGCGTTTTATGCCCGAGGCCAATATTCGGGCCTTGGGCCTTGCTTTGGCCAGGTAGCCTGTCTGGAGAGACATCCTGACTTCGGAGCGGCCCAACGAGTCCCGCAGGTCGTGCGGGATGACGTGGCGAAAGTAATAGATTGAGCCCTTTCGGTAAAGATGGTTCGGGGAACGCGCGATTCGCAGCATGTGACGTCTCCGGCGGCAGACGATTCCGGGTACTTTGACCCATCACTTTGACCCCTTGGGGTCAAATCACGCCGAAAAGAAGACAATCACGTAACTTGCCGGATAAAAAAGAAAAAGGGTTGCAGCTGTTTAGCCGCAACCCTTGTTTCATTCTGGTGCCGAAGAGAAGACTCGAACTTCCACGGTCGTGAAACCACATGGTCCTGAACCATGCGTGTCTACCAATTCCACCACTTCGGCACGTTCAGGCGAAAAGGCTTATATATTCCCGGCGGGCGGTTGGCAAGCTTTTTTTGCGAGGAAATGCGCAAAAGGGCGGGGATGGGGGGCGGGGTGCGGAACACCTTGAAATCGCCGCTGAATCCCGGTAACGGACTGGGCACATCTGGAGTGTTTTCATGGACAATTTCTTGTTGTTGGGCGTTTGTTTCCTGCTGGGCGTGGGGTTGCGGGTCGGCGGGATTATCGACGAGCACGGCCCCGCCGCCCTGAACGCGGTTATCATCCATATGTCTCTGCCTGCCTTGGCGGTGCTTTACGCCCATGACCTGCCCCTCGGGCCCGAGCTGATTCTGCCTGCGGCCATGGCCTGGATTGTTTTCGGCGTGGGATACTGCCTGTTTGTCTTCCTGGGCCGTCGTATGGGCTGGGACCGTCCAACCGTGGTTTGTCTGGCCCTGACCGGGGGGCTGGGCAATACTTCCTTTGTCGGGCTGCCCATGATCGAGGCCTTCTTCGGGCCCCAGTATCTCGGTGTGGGCATGCTTTGCGACACCGCCGGTTCGTTCATGGTTCTGGCCGTGCCGGGCATCATCCTGGCCGCCGGCGCCTCCGGCCGGGCCGTGAGCGGGCGCGAACTGATTCGTAAGGTTCTGCTCTTTCCTCCGCTTATCGCCATCGTCGTGGGCTTCGCACTGCATGCGGTTCCCTACCCGGCGTGGCTGACCGGGATGCTCTCCCGGCTTGGCTCCACCTTGAGTCCCCTGGCCCTGGTGTCCGTGGGCCTAAGCCTGCGCTTCGACGCGATACGCGGGGCGGGCAGGGAGTTGCTCGTGGGCTTGGGCTACAAACTGCTGCTCGCGCCGGTCCTTATCCTCGTCCTCTATTTTTGGGGGCTGGGGCAGACGGACATGGTCGCCAAGGTCACCGTTTTCGAGGCGGGCATGGGACCGATGATTTCCGGCGGAATCGTCGCCATGAGCTACGGCGCCCGTCCCCGGCTGGCCGCGATTATGCTCGGCATCGGCGTGCCGCTTTCCATTTTGACCCGTCCTCTGTGGTATTGGCTGCTCATGGCCCTGTAACCGGGCCTCGCGCATGGGCAAAGAAACGGGCGCGCCGCATCACATGCGGCGCGCCCTTTTTCGTTTGGTGTCGGGAGCGGCTAGAACCGCTCGAAGTCCTGGTCTTCGTTCATGTCCAGGCTGATGCCCCGGTCCGCTTCCGTCGCGGTCGGCTGCGGCCGGGAAGGCGGCAATTGAGCCTGGGCGGTCCGGGTGACCCGGGTGCGGGAGGGCCGTGTCTGGGACCGTGCAGTTTGGGTGTCGATGGTGAAGTACCGCATGGCCTGTTGGAGCTGGGCGGCCTGCGTGGTGAATTCCCGGGCGGCCGAGGCCAGCTCTTCGGAGGCTCCGGCATTTTGTTGGATGACGCTGTCCAACTCCTGGATGGCCTTGTTGATCTCCTGGGCTCCGGCATTCTGTTCGGAGCTGGCCGCCGAGATCTCCTGGACCAGGTCGGCGGTCTTGCGGATGTCGGGGACCATGCGGGTCAGCATGTTACCGGCTTCGTCGGCCTTGACCAGGGTGGAGGTGGACAGCTCACCGATTTCGGCGGCAGCTATGCCGCTGCGTTCGGCCAGTTTGCGCACCTCGGCCGCGACCACGGCGAATCCCTTGCCCGCTTCGCCCGCCCGGGCAGCCTCGATGGCCGCATTTAAGGCCAGGAGGTTGGTCTGCCGGGCGATTTCCTCGATGATCGAGATCTTTTCGGCGATGTTCTTGATGGAGTGGACCGCCTCCATGACGGTTTCGCCGCCCTTTTGGGCATCCTGGGCCGCCTGGTGGGCCATGCGTTCGGTTTGGCTGGCGTTTTCGGTATTCCGGCTTATCTGGCCGATCATCTCCTCCATGGAGGCGGAGACCTCCTCCACGGACGCGGCCTGGCGATTGGCGCCGTCGGCCAGGGCCGTAGCCGAGCCGGTCACTTCGACGCTGCCCGAGGCCACTTGGTCCGCTCCATCCTTGGCCTGACCCACGATCTGCCGCAGGCGCTCGACCATGGTCCCCAGGGAGGCGGTCAGCCTGCCGGGCTCGTCGTTGTATTCGGAAGAGATGTTCCGGGTCAGGTCGCCTGCGGCCACATGGTCGGCCAGCTCCAGGGCCTCGTGCAGAGGCAGGACGATGGAGCGGACGATGAGCAGGCAGAAGGGCAGGATGAGCAGGGCGAACACGGCAAAAATGGTCCCGCCGATGCCCCAGACATAGTCGGAGACGATGTCCCCGATCTTAGCGGTGATGCTCTGCTTTTCCTCATTCACGTTGTCGAGGTAGACGCCGGTGCCGATCCACATGTCCGTACCGGGGATGAGCGTGGCATAGGAAAGCTTGGGCTGGTCGCCTTTGCCGGGCTTGGGCCAGATGTAGGTTACGAACCCGCCGCCGTTGTGGGCGACCTTGTTCAGCTCGACCACCAGTTGGAGCCCGTTGGGATCCTTGAGGCCGCTCAAGTCCTTGCCTTGCTTGTCGTGGGCCGTGGGCAGACAGACGTTGACCGTCTGGTTGTAAACGAAGAAGTAGCCGGATTGGTCGCTTTCAAAACGGATCTTGTCCACCAGTTTGCGGATCAATTGGATCCGGGCCTCGGTGTCGGCCACATCCGCGAGGGCCGTGCCCAGGGTTTCGGCCATGGCGAGGGTGGCGACCTCAAGCTTGCGTTTTTCTCCTTCGAGCATGGAGGTGGTGGCGAAATCAACACCCACTTTCTCGATTTTGGATACGCCGTCGAAGAAGGCCAGGGAAAATCCCACCGTGAATAGTACTATACAGCAAATCAGCAGTAATATTCTGGTTTTGATAGTTATCTTTCTCAGCATCTTTTTTTTCTCCTTGACAAAGTTGCCGGGGTAGCGATTAGCACATTCTTCCCTTTTTGCACTATGAAATAAAAAATAATAACGAGTCGAGAGGCACGCGTCCGGCGGCGGGGGTCGTCTTCCGGGAGTTCCCTGTCGGCCGCTTTCCTGGTAGGAGCCTCTTTGTGAAACACTTCAGCACCTATTCCGAACTTTGCGATTATATGGACCGGCTCGGTCTGTTCCATATGGATCTGACTCTGGGACGTATGGAAGCCTTCTGGGCGGCGCGCGGTCTGCCCGATATCCCCATGATCCACGTGGTCGGCACCAATGGCAAAGGGTCCACCTGTGCCTTTCTGACCTCCCTGGCCCGGGCCCATGGACAGAAGGTCGGCACCTTCACCTCGCCGCACTTCGTTTCCCCTCGGGAGCGCATCCAGGTCAATCGGCGCATGCTTTCCGAACAGACTTGGGTGGATCTGGCCAACGAGGCCATGTCTGTGCCCGGCGCCGAGGACCTGACCTACTTCGAATTCCAGACCTGTCTGGCCATGCTCGCCTTCGAACAGGCCGGGGTGAATTTGGCCGTCATGGAGGCCGGGTTGGGCGGCCGTTTCGACGCGACCGTCGCGTTCAAGCCGAGCCTGACCCTGTTCGCGCCCATCGGCATGGATCACGAGAAGATCCTCGGGCCGACTCTCTCGGACATCGCCAGGGACAAGGCCGGGGCCATCCTTGAGGGCGGAGTGGCTCTGACCGGCCCTCAGGAACCCGAGGCCATGATCCGCTTGCAAGAGCGGGCCGAGGCGGTCCACGCAAGGCTGGTCTACACCGTGGATGTGGCCGGACCCGTGGGCGCCGTGCGCCTCGGTCTCAAGGGTATCCATCAGACGGCCAACGCCCGCCTGGCATTGGCCGGATGGCGCTGGTTCGCGGCGGGTCGGTCTTTACGTACGGATCATATTACGGAACGGTTCGGCCTGGAGAGCGCCTTTTTGCCGGGCCGGTTCCAGCGCGTGGAGCATGACGGTCGGGAGCTCATCCTGGACGGAGCGCACAATGCCCACGCCCTGACCGCCCTGAATGCGGCCCTCAAGTCCGAGGGCATCCGGCCTGGGAAGGTGGTTTTCGCCTGCCTGCGCGACAAGAATTTGACCGACATGCTGCCGCTCATCCGAAGCCTGACCGATGGCCCCATTCTGGTCCCGGCCATGCACGGCGAGCGGGCCGCGGACAACCAGACCATCGCCCGGGCCATCGGGGAGCGGGCTTCGGCGTCGGAATCGTTGCAGGCGGCACTGTCCACGGGGCCCGATGCCCAGGGACCGACACTGGTATGCGGGTCCTTGTATTTGCTTGCCGAGTTCTATATCCTGAATCCTCGTTTTCTCACCGCCTAACACTGGAAGACGCATGAGCAATCTTTTCAGGTACCTGCCGTCCGTGGACGAGGTCCTTTCCGGTTTGATCAAGGCCGAGGGCATTGAGGATTTACCCCGTCCGCTGGTCAAGGATCTCGTCAACGAGTTCCTGGACATCTGCCGCGAGGAGATCCGTGCGGGTGCGTTCTCCGAGGCCGGGCAACTTTCGGCAAAGGCCCTGTCGCCCCGGTTGACCGCCTACGTCCGGTCCAAGGCGCGGCCCCACTTTCGCCGGGTGCTCAACGCCACGGGCGTGGTCATTCACACCAATCTGGGCCGCTCTCTATTGGCCAAGCCCGCCATCGAGGCCGTAACCGAGGCCTGCGCCCATTATTCCAACTGCGAGTTCGACCTGGCCACGGGCAAGCGCGGCAGCCGCTACTCCCACGTGGAGCGGATTCTCTGCGACATCACCGGGGCCGAGGCCGCACTGGTGGTCAACAACAATGCGGCCGCCGTGTTCATCATGCTCGAAACCCTGGCCAAGGGGCATGAGGTCATCGTCTCGCGCGGCCAGTTGGTGGAGATCGGCGGTTCCTTCCGCATCCCGGACGTCATGGCCAAGTCCGGCGCGCGCCTGAGGGAGGTAGGGGCCACCAACCGGACCCATGTCCATGACTACGAGAACGCCATTGGCGACGAGACCGCCGCGCTCATGCGCGTGCACACCTCCAATTTTCGCGTGGTCGGCTTTACCAAGGAGGTCGGCCTGGCCGAGATGCGTGTGCTCGGGGACCGCTACGGGCTTCCGGTCATCGAGGATCTGGGGTCCGGCACCCTCTATTCCCTGGCGGGGGAGGGCCTGCTCGGTG
This sequence comes from Desulfovibrio sp. Huiquan2017, assembly GCF_017351175.1. Classification (NCBI taxonomy): domain Bacteria; kingdom Pseudomonadati; phylum Thermodesulfobacteriota; class Desulfovibrionia; order Desulfovibrionales; family Desulfovibrionaceae; genus Desulfovibrio; species Desulfovibrio sp. Huiquan2017. Next base: position 5,537 of record NZ_JAFMPN010000027.1, read on the forward strand.
AGCCCACGGTGCAGCAGGTGGTGGCCCAGGGCGCTGACGTGGTCTCGTTTTCGGGCGACAAGGTCCTGGGCGGCCCCCAGGCGGGCATCATTGTCGGCCGTAAGGAATATATCGACCGTATCAAGAAAAACCCGATCAACCGAGCCGTGCGCATCGATAAGATGACCCTGGCCGCCCTGGAGGCGACCCTGCGGCTGTATCTCGACATGGACGAGGCGCGACGCAGGATTCCGACCTTGAACATGATCACCTCCTCGCCCGAGGCCCTCAAGTCCAAGGCGCGGCGGTTGGCCGAGGCTGTGCGCGAGGCCCTGGGCGACCGGGTCGAGGTCGGCATGAAAAAGGGCTTCTCCCGCGTGGGCGGCGGCTCTTTTCCCGAGTACGACCTGCCCGGCACCATGGTCACCGTGGACATCCGGGGGATCACGGCGCAGGCTTTGCGCGGCGCGTTGCTCGACACCGACCCGCCGCTGGTGGCGCGCATTGAGGACGATGAATTTTTGCTGGACCCGCGCACCCTGGGGTCCTCCGAACTCAAGTTGGCTGCCCGCGCCCTGGAACAGGCCGCGGATGCACTGACCGAATAACAAGGATACGCCATGAGCAAGCTGCAATTGGAATACGAGCCCAAGTCCGCCTGGGAGGCCTATGCCTCGGACGAGCACAGGGCGGCCATGAACGGGCTGGCCGCCGAGTACGTGAAATTCTTGAGCGAATGCAAGACCGAGCGTCTGGTCATGGACTACGTGCGGGAAAAGGTCACGGCCGCCGGTTTCGTCGAGGACTTCGGCGGGGAGCGGGTCTATCGCTTCAATCGCAACAAGACCTGCTTTCTGGCCCGCAAGGGGAGGCGGCCCCTGTCCGAGGGCTACAGGCTGGTCGGGGCCCACGCGGACTGCCCGCGTCTGGACCTCAAGCAGCGTCCGCTTTATGAGGACCTGGACATCTGCCTGGCCAAGACCCATTACTATGGCGGCATTCGCAAGTATCAGTGGCTGACCATTCCGTTGGCCCTGCACGGCACCGTGGTCAAGAAGTCCGGCGAGACCGTCACCGTGTGCATCGGCGAGGCTCCGACCGATCCTGTCTTCACTATTTCCGACCTGTTGCCGCACCTGGCCTACAAGGAAGTGACCAAGAAGGTCGAGGACGCCTTTGAGGCCGAGAAGCTCAACCTGATCCTGGGCCAGTCTCCGGTTCCGGCGCCGTCCGACGACGCGGACAAGGCCAAGGAGCCGGTCAAGCGCAAGGTCCTGGAGCTCCTGAACGAGCGCTACGGCATTGAGGAAGCCGATTTTCTTAGCGCGGAGATGCAGGCCGTGCCCGCCGGTCCGGCCCGCTTCGTCGGCCTGGACGAATCCCTCGTCGGCGGCTACGGACAGGACGACCGGTCCAGCGTGTTCTGCGCGCTTGAGGCCTTTCTGGCCGAGCCCGAGCCGGAATACTGCCAGGTAGTGCTCTTTTGGGACAAGGAGGAGATCGGCTCCGAGGGCGCCACGGGCGCCAAGTCCTATTTTTTCGAGTATTGCATGGAGGAATTGGTGGACGCCTGGGAACCGGGCGCGCGCCTGTCCCGGGTGCTGATGAACGGCTCGGCCCTGTCCGCCGATGTGTCCGCGGCCATGGACCCGGATTACAAGGATGTCTACGAGCCGCTCAACGCCGCCAGACTGGGCTATGGTCCGTGCTTCAACAAGTTCACCGGACATCGTGGCAAGGTCGGGGCCAATGATGCCCACCCGGATTTCGTCGGCTGGCTGCGGTCCATATTCGACGGCGCGGGTGTTCCCTGGCACATGTCCGAGCTGGGCAAGGTGGATGCGGGCGGCGGCGGCACCGTGGCCAAGTTCCTGGCCGTGTACGGCATGGACGTCATAGACGTGGGCGTGCCGGTCTTGTCCATGCATTCGCCTTTCGAACTGGCCGCCAAGGCCGACATCTACGCCTGCGTCCTGGCCTTCCGGGAGTTCCTGAAGCGGTAGGGCGGACGAGACGCGCGACATGGGGGCGGCGGGATCTTTCCGCCGCCCTTTTTTTCTCTCGCCGCCGGGGGAGACGGGACCGCCGCGTTTCCGCGCGGTCTTGTTACGCGGCTCTTTTTTCTCTACCATGGCCTCCTGTCGCCATGTGAATCTCAACCAGCACGTAGCGGGGAACACGTATTATGCCCGTCATCATGGGAACCGCCGGCCACATCGACCACGGCAAGACCACACTCATCAAGGCGCTCACCGGCATCGACTGCGACCGGTTGTCCGAAGAAAAGAAGCGCGGCATCACCATCGAACTGGGATTCGCCTTCCTGGATCTCGGCGAAGGGGACCGGTTGGGCATCGTGGACGTGCCCGGCCACGAGAAATTCGTCAAGAATATGGTCGCGGGCGCGGCGGGCGTGGACTTCGTGGTCCTGGTCATCGCCGCCGACGAGGGCATCATGCCCCAGACCCGCGAGCATCTGGAGATCTGCCAGCTCCTGGGCGTGACCACCGGCCTGGTGGTCCTGACCAAGATCGACATGGTTGATGCGGAGTGGTTGGAGATGGTCCGGGAGGAGGCGGCCGCCTACCTGGAACCGACCTTTCTCGGCGGCGCGCTCATCCTGCCGGTTTCCGCCCACACCGGCCAGGGGCTGGACGCTCTCAGGGATGCGCTCAGGAAATTGGTGGCCGAGTTCCGGCCCCGGCGGCGCTCAGATCTCTTCCGGCTGCCCGTGGACCGGGTCTTCACCATGAAGGGCCACGGTACCGTGGTCACCGGGACCATGATTTCCGGCTCCATCTCCGTGGGCGAGGACGTCCGTCTCTATCCCGGCGAGACCGCCACCAAGGTGCGCAGCCTGCAATCCCACGGCGAATCCGTGGAAACGGCTCAGGCGGGGCGGCGCACCGCCGTGAACCTGGCCGGGCTGGAGGTGGACGACGTCCATCGGGGCGACGTCCTGGCCCGACCCGGCAGTCTGTTCCCGTCCGATGTCTGGGATATCGAACTGACCGTGCTCGCATCCTCGCGCCTGCCGCTGAAGCACCGCAAGGAGATTCATTTCCATCACGGCGCGCGGGAAGTCCTGGCGCGCATCTATCTGCTCGACCGCGACGAGCTTGCGCCCGGCGAGACGGCCGTCTGCCAGGCCCGTTTCACCGAGCCCATGGCCGGAGTCTGGGGCGACCGCATCGTCCTGCGCTCCTTCTCGCCTCTGCGTGCCTTTGCGGGCGGGAGGGTCATCGGGCCGTCCGGTCACCGCGTGAAGCGGTTCTCCGAGGACGTGGACCTGCTGGCGCGGCTCGCCTCGGACGCGCCCGAAGACGTGGCCGAGGCCCAGTTGGCGCTGGCCGGGGCCAAGGGCTTGAGCTTCGCCGAGCTGTTGACCATGACCAACCTGGAGACGAAGGGGCTGGAAAAGACCCTGGGAGTGCTCGGCGGGCAACGGAGGGCCGTGCTTTTCGACAAGGAGACCCGGCGCTATGCGGGCGGGGAATTGGCCGAGCGGCTGTCTTCGGAGCTCCTTGAATTTCTGAAGGGTTTTCATCGACGGGAATCCATGAAGCCCGGGGTGCAGCGGGGCGAACTGGCCTCGTCCTGGGGGCGGGATTTGCCGCCCAAGTTTCTGCATTTTCTTCTCGAACGGCTGCTCAAGCAGGGCGGGATCGAGGTCGAGCAGGAGGTCATCCGGCTCAAGGGGCACAAGGTTTCTCTCGCCTCGGATCAGGCCAAGGTCCGCGAGAGAATCCTGTCCGCCTATGTCGGGGGCGGGGCCACGCCGCCTAATCTCAAGGATGTGCTCGAACCGCTCGGACTGGACGCCAAGCAGGCCGCGCCCGTGCTCAAGTTGTTGCAGGACCAGGGCGAGCTGATCCGCATCAAGGACGATATGTACTACCACACTCCGGCGTTGCACGGCATCCGTGACGGCATCATCGGCTTCTTCGCCGATCATAGGGAGATGACTGCCCCGGACTTCAAGGAACTGACCGGGCTTTCGCGCAAGTATCTCATTCCGGTCCTTGAATATTTCGACAAGGAGAAATTGACCGTGCGTGTGGGCGATGCCCGCCGTCTGCGCAAACGGTCTTGACAGGGTAGGACGCACCCTTTAGGCCAAAGCTATGCCTATTCGCGCATTAAATATCCTGTCCGTTCTGCTCTGCCTGGTCCTGGTGTCCGGGTGCGCTGCGACGGGCTCCAACGGGGCGGTCACCAATCGGGGAACGGCTCAGGCCCTGGTGGACGAATCCTCCGGTATGCTTGAACATTACCTGGAAAAGGACCGCGACGGCTTCTTGCGAGACCTGCTCCGCGACGCCAAGGCGGTCATGATTATCCCGGCCGTGGGCGACGTCAGCTTTTTCTTTTCCCTGGGGCACGGCAACGCCCTGTTGGCCGCTCGCACGGATGCCGGCTGGACCGGCCCGGTCTTCCTGTCCAAGACCTCGGTGGGCTGGGGATTGCAAGCGGGCATATCCAAGGAGTCCGGTCTGCTTTTGATCATGCACGAGGACGACGTCCGCTATATCCTCGAAAAAGGCGCGGCCCTGCGCGGCCAGGCCAGGATCGTGGCCCTGAATGCCGAGCTCGAGGCCAATCAGACGCCCGAGTTCTACGAGTCCGGGGATATTTATTTCGTGGGCGAACGGTCCGGCTTGTACGCGGGCATGGCCCTGAGTACCGGCGGATATACCAATCGCACCGCTTTGAACCAGGCCTTTTCCGGTGTGGAGGGCGGCGCTCCCGAGACCATTCTTTTCGAAAAGAGGATTCGGCCCCACGGCGCGGAACGGCTGTTGGAGCTGTTGGACGGGGCCGGTTCCGGCACCCCGAAAAACGAAAAGGACGGAACCGAAGTTCCGTCCAATCGTGTCGATCTGGGGTGAGTGATGGGACTTGAACCCACGGCCCCCTGGGCCACAACCAGGTGCTCTACCAACTGAGCTACACCCACCGCGTGAGGGGCAGGTTTTAACGAAGCTTTCTCCCCCGGTCAAGTAAAAGAATCAAAAAAGGATACAAATGGATAAACTTATCATCGAGGGCGGCGTCCCGCTCCAGGGCGGCATCCGGGTCAGCGGCGCAAAAAACGCGGCTCTGCCTATTCTCATGGCCTGTCTTTTGGCCGACGGAAAGGTCTCCCTGAGCAATGTGCCGCGTCTGGCGGATATCCGCACCTCTCTCAAGCTGCTGAACATCCTCGGCTGCGAAACCACCTTTGAAAATAACGAGGCCACCAGCCTGTGCACGGGCCTTAAGCCCGAGGCTCCCTACGACCTGGTCAAGACCATGCGCGCCTCGGTCCTTTGCCTCGGGCCGCTCCTGGCCCGGCTGGGCGAGGCCAAGGTGGCCCTGCCCGGCGGCTGCGCCATCGGCGCGCGGCCCGTGGACCTGCACCTGCGCGGCTTCGAGCGCATGGGCGCGGAGTTCGAGATTACCGAAGGCTACATCAAGGGGCGCTGTAAGGGCGGCCTGAAGGGTGCCTCCATCTCCCTGGATTTCCCCACGGTGGGCGGCACCGAGAACATCCTCATGGCCGCGTCCCTGGCCGACGGCGAGACCGTGATCGAGAATGCTGCCCGCGAGCCCGAGGTGGTCGATCTGGCCAACTTCCTCAATGCCTGCGGGGCCCGGATCACCGGCCAGGGCACCAGTGTGCTGCACGTCGAGGGCGTGTCCTCGCTGACCGGCTGCGGGTATCGCATCATGCCCGACCGCATTGAGGCCGGGACCTACATGGTCGCGGCGGCCATCACCGGCGGCGAACTGGAAATCCTGGATTGCCCGTTCCAGGATCTGGACGCGGTCAGCTACAAGCTGCGCGAAATGGGCGTCTGGCTTCAGGAGGAAGACGACTACGTCCTGGTCCGCCGGGCCAACGGGCTGCTTGAGAACGTGGATGTGACCACGTTGCCGCACCCCGGCTACCCCACGGACATGCAGGCCCAGCTCATGGCCCTGATGTGTTTCGGCCAGGGCATCGGGACCATCGAGGAGAAGATCTTCGAGAACCGCTTCATGCACGTTCTCGAATTGGTCCGCCTGGGCGCGGACATCCGCCTCAAGGGGCGGACCGCCATGGTCAAGGGCGTGGGCAGCCTCAAGGGCGCGCCGGTCATGGCCTCCGACCTTCGCGCCAGCGCCTCCCTGGTTCTCGCCGGGCTGGCCGCCGAAGGGACCACCACCATTGAGCGCATCTACCATCTCGACCGGGGTTACGAAAACATCGAGGCCAAACTCTCCGGCGTGGGCGCCCGCATCAGGCGCGTCGCGGGCTGATCAGATACCTTTGGCGAAAAAAGCCGGGCCCCCTTCAGGGAGCCCGGCCTTTTTTTGTGGTGCCTCCGGCGGCCAGAGGGGAACCTTTTGAAAAAGTTTTCCCTCTGGACTCCCTTTCAAAATTTTTTGTGTGCCTTCGGCAAGGGCGTGCAGTCACGGAAAGACGTGCTTGTAGGGGCGGACACCTTTCGTCCGCGCCCGGCTCCGCGAAGCGGCGACAAGAGGTTTGGGAAAAGAACGGGATGGGGGCCGGGGGAGGCAGCCTTTGCTTTCTCAACGGGCGGGTTCCTGGTAACGGTGGGGATGTGAAGGACGCCTGCTGGACATATGAGGCCTCGGTGCCGGGATTGCTGCCGTGGCAGACGTATGTGCTGGCCTTTACGGTCGGGGTTTTCGCCATCCGTTCGCCATGGCCTTCGGGCGCGGCGCTCTTCCTGCTCATCCTGGCCGAGCGGGCGTTGCGCGGGCGGGACTGCCGCGTGCCGGTGTTGGCCGTGGCTCTGTGCGCGGTCTTCGGCTTTGCCTACGCCACGCAACGCACGCCCGCATCGCCGGGAGACGTGCCCGGTTGGATGGCGGCGCGCAAGGCCGTGGTCATGGAGGGCGTGGTGGACCGGGCCGAGCCGAGGCCGGGCCACCGTTTGCGGGTGATTCTGGCAGGGGTGACCTGCGACGCGGGGCAGGGGGCCGAGCCGTTGCCCGGCAAGGTCGCCTGGTTTCTCCGTGGCGCGGAGTACACGCCGTTGCCGGGGCAGCGGGTGCGGGCCGTAGCCAGGCTGGCTCCCCTGCGTAATTTTGGCGATCCCGGGGTGTGGGATTACCGCTGGTATTGGCTGCGTCAAGGCGTGTTCTGGCGCGCCTGGCCCTCGGGCCGGGGGCAACAGGTCTGGGGCGAGCGGCCCGACACTTCTTTGGCGGGCATGCGCAACGGCCTGCGGGCGCGGGTGGCCCAGTTGCTGCCCGATGGACGGGGCGGGTCCATGGTCTTGGCTTTGACCACCGGGGACCGCTCCCGGCTGGACGCGGAGACCATGGACGCCACCCGAAGCGCGGGGTTGGCGCATACCCTGGCCCTGTCCGGTCTGCACGTGGGGTTCGTGGCCGCCATGGGCTGGGGATTAGCATGGCTCCTCGGACGGCTGTGGCCGGGGCTGCTGTTGCGCTTGCCGCGTCCCAAGCTGGCCGTTTACCTGGCCGCGCCGCTGGTCCTGGCCTATGCCTGGCTCGGACAGCCGTCGGCCTCGCTCATCCGCGCCTCGGTCATGTTCGGCTTCTGGGGCGTGCTCCTGCTTCAGGGGCGGGGGCGGGTGCTCATGGATGGGCTGTTTTTCGCCCTGGCGGTCATCGTTTTTGTCTCGCCCTTGTCCGTGTACGATCTCGGTTTGCAGATGTCCCTGTCCGCCGTGGCCGGGATCGGGTTGCTCTATCCGTTTTTCCGTTTTCTCTTTGCTGCCCGACGCGGGGGTCCCATGCGCCTGCTGTCGTGGGCGGCGGGCGTGCTGGCGGTCAGCGTTTGCGCCACGCTGGCGATCATGCCGCTGGTCTCCTGGTATTTCGGCACGTTCAGTCCGAACCTGCTGCTTAACATGGTCTGGCTCCCGGTCCTGGGCTGTGTGGTCATGCCGCTCGGGTTGGCCGGCATGATTCTGGCCGTCCCGGCTTGGACCGCGCCCGCCGGGGCGTTGCTGCTCGGCTTGGCCGCGCGCGTCACGGACGGGCTGCTCCGGCTGCTGGATGCGGTGCGGAGTGGGGGCTGGACTCCGGTTTTCGCCGTGCTGCGGCCCCTGTGGCCGGAACTGCTCGGGTTTGCGCTGCTTCTGGTCGCTACGGCGGTCTGCCTGCGCGGACGGCGGAAGGCTCCGGTCCTGCTGGCCGGGCTCGGCTTTGTCCTGCTCGTCGCGCCCCATGTGTTTGTCATGGCCGAGGACAGCCGAGACCGGGTCTCTTTGACCATGCTCGATGTGGGATTGGGCCAGTCCCTGGTGATTTCCCTGCCCGGCGGCCGCCGTTGGCTGGTGGATGCGGGCGGAGGGTCACCCACCTTCGATCTGGGCCAGGCCGTGGTGGGGCCGTCCCTGGCCCTGGGGCGCGCACCCCGGCTGGAGGGCATTTTCCTGTCCCACCCGGACACGGACCACAGCCATGGGCTTCCATACCTCCTGGAGCGGTTTGTCGTGGGCGCGCTGTACACCAACGACATGCTCCCCCGCGGCCTGACCGGCGACCGGCTGCGTCGGGTTCTGGACGCAATCGGGATGGAGCCCGTGGCCCTGCAAGCCGGGGATGCGGTGGACTTGGCGCCCGGCGTGCGCGCGGCCGTCCTGCACCCGGGTGCCGGGTTCGCCGGATCGCGGGCCAACGAGCGTTCTCTGGTTTTACGCCTGGAACGGGACGGCCGGTCCCTGGCGCTTCTGCCGGGAGATATCGAGATCGGCGGCATCCGGGCCATGCGTGAGCGCGGTGCGGACGTGGCGGCCGAGGTCCTGGTCCTGCCGCACCACGGCAGCCGCCGGAGCTTCGACCCGGCATTCTACGCGGCCGTGGGGCCCAAAGCCGTGCTGTGTTCCAACGGTTTCATGAACCGCTACGGGTTTCCGGATCCCGGCGTGGCCTCGGCAGCCGGAGCGGTCGCCGGGAACGGGGTGTACGCCACGGCGCGGTGCGGTCGGGTGGTTTGCCGTTGGGACGGTTCCTACGGCCCCCTCCGGATCGAGACCTGGTTGACGGGAGCCGCTTGCCAGGAATGTCCGTCTGATATAGAAACCCAAGTAAGACCCGCGCCGGGTTCGGATGCGTGGAAAACAGGCCCGGTTGTCCCCGGCCCGCCGCAACAGGCAGATGATCCATGAAGAACGACGTCAAACAAGAATTGCTCGAAGCCGTGGAGCGGATGCCCGCTTTCCCTCAAAGCGTGCGTCAGGTCTTGGCGTTGTCGGGGGACGTCAACTGTTCGCAGAAGGACCTGGTGGAGGTCATAAAAAAGGACCCGGTTTTCACCCTCAAGATCCTGCGCCTGGTCAATTCCCCTTATTTCGGGTTGTCCCGGGAGATCACGTCCATTAATCACGCCAGCGTCTACCTCGGCCTGAACACCCTCAAGAATGCGGCTCTGAGCCTGGCGGCGGTGGGGGCCATCCCCCGGGAGGCCTCCGCGCGGATGGACATGGGCGCGTTCTGGCTCCATTCCCTGGCCGTGGCCGCATGCGCGAGCATGCTCGGACGCAGGCTCGGGGTGTCCCGCGATGACGCGGCCAATTATTTCGCGGCTGGGTTGCTGCACGATATCGGCAAGGTGGTCTTCGCTCTGTATATGCCCGCCGGGTTCGAGGCCGCTCTCCGTGAGAGCGCCGAGTCGGACGTGTCGCTGCATCAGTGCGAACGCGAGATCATCGGGGCCACCCATGCGGACATCGGCGGGCTGCTGGCCGAAAAATGGCGTCTGCCCGGCGAACTCGGGGAAGCCGTCGCCTCCCATCATTCCATGGACCGGGGCGGGGATTTCATGCTCTGCGACTGTCTGTTCGCCGCCAATCAGATCAGCAAGAAGCTGGCTTTCGGCTCGGCCGGGAATTTCGAGGTGGAGCCGCTGCCCTCGGGCGTGGCAAACCGGTTCGGCATGGCCCTGGATGAACTTGCAGCGGACCTGCACACCTTGGGCGAAGAGGTCGAAAACGCACGCATCTTCATCAAGCTCGGAGAGTCCCGCTGATGCGCGTTCGGTTCCGAGGCACGCGCGGCTCCCTGCCGGTGCCGGGGGCGCGGACCGTCAGGTACGGCGGCAACACCTCGTGCATCGAGATCCGCGCCGACGACGGCCACCCGCTTATTCTCGACGCGGGCACCGGCATCCGCGAACTGGGTCGCGAAATGGCCCGGCGGGAGCCCGGCGTTTGCGATATCTTCATCACCCATACCCATTGGGATCATATCTCCGGACTGCCGTTCTTTCTCCCCCTGTTCGTGCCCGGCAACCGCGTGACCCTTTACGGTCCGGCCGATCCCTTGAACAGGGTCGGCATCGAGGCTGTTTTGTCCCGGCAGATGGAGTACCCGTTTTTTCCGGTGCGGACCGCAGAACTCGCGGCGGACATAGGGTACCGCACCCTGGTTGAGGGCGAGACCGTGGACCTCGGGATCGCCGAGGTCACGCCTCTGCTCATGAACCACCCGGCCCCGAATTTCGGCTACCTGGTGCGCTGCGATGGCCGCTCCCTGTTCTTTACGGGGGACCATGAGCCGTTCGGCAACATCTATTCTCCTGGAGACGCGGACTTCGAGGCCTACGAGGCCCTGGTGAACGAACGCAACCGGGACATCATTGATTGCCTGCGCGGCGTGGACCTGCTCGTCATTGACGCCCAGTACACCTCGGAGGAATATCTGCGTAAGAAGGGGTGGGGCCATGGCTCCATGGACACGGCCCTGGAGCTGGCCCGGGAGGCCGGGGTCGGACGGGTGGTGCTGACCCATCACGACGTGGACCGGACCGATACGGATTTGGACGTTCTGGAGGGCCTGCTGCGGGCCCGATGGGCCGACCGGGGCGTGTCCTTCGAACTGGCCCGGGAGGGCATGGAGCTTGCGCTGTGAGCCCGTTCCGGGAGGGGGCGTGGGGGGCGGACTGTTGCGCTTTTCTTGAGAAAGTGACATTGAAACATATCTCCAACCCAAGACGGCTGGACACAGAGGAGGGCGGAAGATGAAAGCGTTGATCGTGGATGACGATTTTTACAGCAGGAATATGATTCACGAGATATTGCGTCAGGTAGCCAAGTGCGACATCGCCGTGAACGGCGAGGAGGCCATCGAGGCCTTTCGGCACGGTCTGCTTGAAGGCGAGCCCTACGATCTGGTCTGCCTCGACCTGCTTATGCCGGAATTGGACGGCCAGCAGGCCCTGCGTGAAATCCGCATCTTGGAGCAGGAGAACGGCGTCAGCCCGCACAGCGAATCCAAGATCATCGTCACCACCATGCTCGCGGACGAAAAGGAAACCCATGACGCCTTTTTTCTCGGAGGGGCCACATCCTACCTGGTCAAGCCCATCGACGAGAAAAAACTCATGGACGAGATCAAGAGCCTCGGGCTCATCTGAACCGTCCAGGATCGGAAAATCCCAAGACATCTTAGCCGGGTGCCGTGTCTTGAAGCGGCATCCGCCTTCGCGTTCCCGATCGGATTTGAAGTTGGCGCCGTTTTCTAATATGTTGTCTTTCTTTGCGCGATACTTACTCCCCCCGCAACCAGGGGGGCTTTTATACAGGATAGGAACGCATGAGCCAAATACTTGGTGTTAAATTTAATGATTACGGACAGGTGTACTATTTTGGCTCCGGCCCGTTCGTAGTCCGAGAAGGCCAGCACGTCATCGTCAAGACCGATCAGGGCATGGGGCTCGGCAAGGTCGTCCTGGTCCGCCAGGCCCCCAAGGAAATGGACGACGAGGACCCCGAGGGCCACAAGGCCATCTATCGGCTGGCCAATGACAAGGATATGGAGGCGGTGGCAGAGAACGAAGTCCTTTCCAGGGATGCCTTCAAATTTTGTCGCGCCTGCATCAATACCCACAAACTGGGCATGAAGCTGGTGGATGTGGAGGTCTTTTTCGACCGCTCCAAGATGGTTTTTTATTTCACCGCGCCCGGTCGCATCGACTTTCGCGAGTTGATCAAGGACCTGGTCAAGGAGTACCGCACCCGCATCGAGCTGCGGCAGATCGGTGTGCGCCACGAGACCCAGATGCTTGGGGCCATCGGCAACTGCGGCCAGATGTGCTGCTGCCGCCGTTTCATGCGTAAGTTCGTGCCCGTGACCATCAAAATGGCCAAGGAACAGAACCTGTTCCTCAATCCCACCAAGATCTCAGGTATCTGTGGGCGGCTGCTTTGCTGCCTGAGCTTCGAGCAGAAGGGGTATGAGGAGTTTCACCGCATGTGTCCGCGCGTGGGCAAGAAATATCCGACCTCCCTTGGGCAGATGAAGGTTCTGCGCTCCAATTTCTTCAAGAAATCCCTTTCGCTGCTTGACGAGAACTTCGAAGAGCAGGAAGTTTCCATTGACGAATGGAATGAAATAGTTAACAAGCCGCCGAGCGACGAGGCCAAGGCGGAAGCCAAGGCCCGGGCCACCGGTCCCAAGGCGCGCAGAGGCGGACGTCGTCCCACGCGGCCTGAAGGCCCGTCCCCGGAACCCGGCCAGCCCGAGACCGAGCCCCTGTCCCTCGCCCAGGAAGACGCCCCGGACCGGGACGAGCGCAAGCGCCGTCCACGCAAGGATGGTCCCGCCGCACGGCCCGAACAGGCGGCCGACGCCCCCGACGACGGGGAATCCGCCGACGCAAAGTCCAAACGCGCCCGCCGCCCCAGACGACGCAGGCGCAGGCCTCCCAAGAAGTAACGCCTGCCCGGGCGGCTTCTTCCGTCACGACAAGGAGAATTCGAATTGCAACGCTTTTACATCACCACGCCCATTTATTACGTGAACGCCAAACCCCATCTGGGACATGCGTACACCACCACCGTGGCCGATTCCCTGAATCGCTTCCACAAGCTCATGGGCGAGGAGACCTACTTTCTGACCGGCACCGACGAGCATGGCGACAAGATCGTCCAGGCTGCGGAAAGCAACGGCCAGACGCCTCAGGAGTATGTTGACGTCATCAGCAAGCTCTTTCAGGACCTCTGGCCGAACATGAACATTTCCAACGACGACTTCATCCGCACCACCGAACCCCGGCACAAGGAAGTCGTTCAGGATATCCTGCAAAAGGTCTACGACGCCGGAGACATCTACTTCGGCGAGTACGGCGGCCATTACTGCTTTGGCTGCGAGCGGTTCTACACCGAGAAGGAACTGGTCAACGGCCTGTGCCCGGACCACCAGACCAAGCCCGAGTACATCGCCGAGAAGAATTACTTTTTCAAGATGTCCAAGTACCGCGACTGGCTGCTGGACCACATCCAAAAGCATCCGGACTTCATCCGCCCCGAGCATTACCGCAACGAGGTCGTTTCCCTGCTCGAATCCGGCGAGCTTGAGGATCTGTGTATCTCCCGGCCCAAGTCTCGCCTGACCTGGGGCATCGAGCTGCCCTTCGACTCCGAGTACGTGACCTACGTGTGGTTCGACGCGTTGATCAACTACGTGGCCGCCCTGGGTTGGCCCGACGGCGAGAAATTCAAGAAGTTTTGGCCCGTAGCGAATCACATTGTGGCCAAGGACATCCTCAAGCCCCACGCGATCTTCTGGCCGACCATGCTCAAGGCCGCCGGGATTGAACCGTATCAGCACCTCAACGTGCATGGCTATTGGCTGGTGGCGGACACCAAGATGTCCAAGTCCCTCGGCAATGTAGTCGAACCTCTGGCCATGAAGGACGCCTACGGCCTCGACGCTTTCCGCTATTTCCTGCTGCGCGAGATGTCCTTCGGCCAGGACTCCAGTTTCTCCGAGAAGGCCCTGGTCGGCCGTCTCAACGCGGACCTGGCCAATGACCTGGGCAACCTGTTCAACCGTACCTTGTCCATGACCCACAAGTATTTCGGCGGCAACATTCCCCACCCCGACGTGGAAGACGTGGTCGATGCGGAGATCAAGAAGATCGGCCAGGACGCCATGCAGTCCTTCCAGGACTTCTTTACGGAACTGAAGTTTTCCCGCGCTCTCGAAGGGCTGTGGGAATTAGTCCGGGGCCTGAATAAATACATCGACGAGACCGCGCCCTGGACCCTGTTCAAGGCGGGCAACACCGGGCGGTTGTCCACGGTCATCTATGTCCTTCTCGAAAACATGCGCAAGATCGCCGTGCACCTCTGGCCTGTCATGCCGGAGGCGTCCGAGAAGATGCTCGAACAGCTCGGCATCAGCTTCGCCCCGGAAAAGGTCAACCTGCCCAAGGAATTGGACGTCTGGGGGCTGCTTGAATCCGACGTCGCCGTGGCCGAGACCTCCAATCTCTTCCCCCGTGTGGACCTGTCCGCCGAAGATGCTCCGGAAAAGCCCGTCGCCAAGCCCAAGAAAGCTTCCAAGAAGGAGGCCAAGGCGGAGGCAGCCGTGGCCGAGATCGAGTTCGAGGATTTCCAGAAACTCGACGTGCGCGTGGGCACGGTAAAGGAAGTGGAAAAGCATCCCGATGCGGACCGGCTGCTGCTGGTCAAGGTCGATACCGGCGACAAGGACCTGCGCCAAGTGGTGGCGGGCCTCGCCGACTACTTCCAGCCCGACGACCTTGTCGGCCGCCAGGTGGTCGTGGTTGCCAATCTCAAGCCCCGCAAGTTGCGCAAGCAACTCTCGCAAGGCATGATCCTGGCCGTCAAAACCGACAACGGCATGGAATTGCTGACGCCCTCGGGCGAAGTCGCCCCCGGCAGCAAGGTCAGCTAGGCGTTCAGCCCGATATGACTATGAAAAAGGGCCCCTTCAAGGGGCCTTTTCTTATGCGGCCCCATGTCAAGGACTCCCGTAT
>NZ_JAFMPN010000028.1 GCF_017351175.1 Desulfovibrio sp. Huiquan2017
TCGTGAACTTATGACGCGCGGTAAGTGCGTTTCACCTCCTTCTGGTTACGAAATTATCCGGTAGATATGCCTTACCATATGACGTCGCAAAACCTTCGCGCAAGCTCTGGCGGGACGATTTCTTCACCTCCCGCCATTTTTTTCGCGAGCGTGACGCAAGCAGCCGCCAGCGCAAGGCCAAGCCCTTCGGGCGGACGCTTCGCGATCCGGCCTTGCCCCGACGACTTTGCTTGCGTCGTCATCCACGCAGGCGACGGCGAGAGGGATGGCGGGTTCGACTCCGACTCAAGGGATGCTGGCTGAGCCTCCTGGAAAAGACAAAATGGAAACTTGCAGCACGAGCTGAACTGGCGGTTGCCGATCTTTGCGCCCAGCTCACGGCATGCAGATGACTTGGCCATATCGTGCAAAACAAGTGAGCCAAGCGGAACGGTCTATTCTCCAGCACGGCTTTTGCCCTGATCCGCTACCTTCCGGTAGGTTGTTGGGCTGGTAGAAGTGTGGAAATAATTCTGGACCAATCGTTCCAATTTGGTTATCTTTCCTCTAGTTGAAAGCGATTCGCCCATAAAAGGGAAAGTTTTATGTCACGTCACCAGGAATTCGACTCGGAAGAAGCGTTGCATCAGGCAATGAAACTTTTTTGGCAGAAAGGGTATGAAGCCACGTCTATTGTGGATTTGTTGAAAGTAACAGGCTTAAGCAAAAGCAGCCTTTATGCAACGTTTGGAGGCAAGCGGGACCTCTTCTTGGCAGCATTTGACACGTATCGTGACGCTCGCAGGGAAGAGGCGAGCCGGGTGCTTAGTCATTCTCCTGCCCGAGACGGGGTCGAACAGTTTTATCGGATTATTCTTGAGGGAGCCAAGGCCGACGAGTTCACTAATGGTTGTATGAGCATTAACCAAGCCGTCGAGATGGCTCCTCACGACGAGGATGTTCGTGTTCGAGTGAAGCAAGATTTTCAGTGTATGGAGAGAATGCTGACTCAGACAATTGAGCGAGGCCGGATTGATGGGTCCATCAAAGGACGGAAAACCCCGAGGGAACTCGCTAGAATACTTGTCGTCGCTTTCCCTGGCTTGCAGGTAATGGTCCGTGCCAAATGCGATAATGAACGACTCGACGAAGCTTTCAACTTAATGCTCTCCCTTCTTGATGAGGAATAATTTTTTTTAACCAATTCTGGACCGTGCGGTCCAATAAAAAACGGAGCTTATCATAATGAAATTTCAACAGATTAGAAATGCTACGGCAATCATAGAATACGCAGGAAGACGATTTCTTGTAGATCCTATGCTGTCGGAAAAAGGTTCATTTCCTGGATTTCCCGGTACAGCGAATTGCGAAATGTCTAATCCCCTGGTCGATTTGCCGGTGCCTATCCATGAACTGAGCCATGTCGATGCCGTGATCCTCACTCACACGCATGCGGACCATTGGGACGAAGCCGCCAAGGCCGCCCTTCCCAAGGACCTCTTGATTTTCGTCCAAAACGAGCAGGACCAGGAAGAAGTGCGTTCAGCGGGATTCACGAATGTCCGTGTAGTGAGCCCGGAAACTGAGTTCGAGGGGATTCGTTTGATCAAGACCCCCGGTCAGCATGGCAGTGACGCGATTATGGAGAAGTTAGGTGACCTGCTTGGCACCGTCTGTGGCGTCATTTTCAAGCATCCTTCTGAAAAGACACTCTATCTGGCCGGGGACACTGTCTGGGATCATCACGTTGAAGGGGCGTTGAAGGTATACAACCCTGACGTTGTCATCCTCAACAGCGGCGATGCTCAAGTGGTCGACCTTGGCTCCATCATCATGGGCAAACAGGATGTCCTGAGGGTTCATGAAGCCGTGCCGAACGCCAAGCTTATCGCTACCCACATGGAAGCGGTCAACCACGCGACACTTTCAAGGAAAGAGCTTCGAGAGTTCGCGGTGGAGAACGGATTTAACGAAAGCATTGCAATACCGGAAGACGGCGAAACCGTAGTGATCTAACGTGAGGTCTTGATATGCGATCACCAAGCATTGGCATAAGCCCTGAAGGCTTTCCCTGTATCGGGTTAACAGGCCTGTCCGCTCTCGTCCTGGCCGTATTGGGCTGGGCCGTCCCAGCCTGTGTCGTTTTGTTGTTGTGCTGGTTTTCGGTTGGTTTCTTTCGTGACCCTGAACGCGTTGTCCCACAGGCTCCGGGCCTGGCAGTCAGCCCTGCCGACGGGAAGGTCATCCGAATGGCAACAAAGTCAGATCCCATGACGGGCGAGGAGCGGCTCTGCGTGAGCATTTTTATGAGTATCTTTCAAGTTCACGTTAACCGGGCGCCGGTTGCGGGAACCGTGAAAGCCATAAAATACTGGCCTGGGAAATTTTTCAACGCCTCCCTCGATAAGGCCAGCACAGATAACGAACGATGTGGCTATTTGGTTGTTGATGAAAGTGAGTCGCCGTGGAGCATGATTCAAATCGCAGGGTTGATTGCCCGTCGTATAGTCTGTCGAACAGAAGAGGGAGATTCACTTGAAAGAGGCCAAAGATACGGGCTCATTCGATTCGGTTCGTGTGTCGAACTCTATTTGCCTCAAAGCTATCGTCCTACAGTACAGGTCGGGGAGTACGTTCTCGGAGGGCAGAGCGTGATCGCAGAGCGAAAATGAAATCCTCCTATTTGATTGCAATTGAATCTCCCGCCGAATGGAGACTAACGAACCGTTTTACAGTGTGTTCTGCGAGGTGCGCAGTCGTGAGACAAGATGGCGAAATGGATGAACTGGATCGGCAGCTGTTGGACATAGTACAGACGGGATTCCCGTTATGTTCCCGCCCATACGCCGAGCTCGGCAAACAGGTCGGTATAGATGAGAAAGAGGCGATGTCTCGTATCCGGAGAATGCGCGAATACGGCATCATTCGGCGTGTAGGTGCCAATTTTGACGCATACAAACTCGGCTGGGTTTCCACCCTTTGTGCGGCCAAGGTCCCAGCTGAACGGATGGATACCTTTGTGAGCGTAGTAAACAGGCAGCCGGGGGCTACTCACAATTATGAACGGGAAAATGAATTCAATATATGGTTCACGCTAACGTCCCCCACTCGAGAAGAAGAGGCGGCGACATTAGAATCCATTGCTCGTGAAACCGGTGTAAAAATCCTTAATCTGCCAGCTAGTCGGCTGTATAAGGTCAAGGTTGATTTCCAAATGAGCAACAGGAAAAAAAGAGCCGACGGTCAGCCAAGCTAACAATCGGCAGGTACTTATGAAAATACAAGAGATACGGACCAAGAGCATCATCAACAAATCCAACCTGCCGATAGCTGGGTTTTCAGTCAATCCCAGATTCATTTGATGCTCTTTGCCAACTTCTGCAACAGGAGGCGGACACTCCGCTGAAGCGCGATGTCGAGGTGGAAGAGATTCGAGTAGTCGTGATCGATTTGACGAAACGGGGAAGGTTGGCTGAATAACAACTTGCCAACTTTAGCCCTATAAGAAACACCAAGAGCTATTCCTTTCTGGTAGGTGCTCCACAAGAGCACATGGGGCCCCGGGATGGCGCAGGTTCTTATAGAAAAATTATTTATTTAAGTGTGTTAGAAAACTCTTTGCTAAAATTCACCGGAGAGTCAGGCTTTGATGTCATTAAAAAGAAGAACATCCCTGAATTTGATTTGATTTTCAGCTCTCCATACAGGCAAACTGGAATTTCGTAATTATCTTTAAATCTTCGGTCAGGGCCACCATTTTTATTTGGATGCTTCCATGTATGACCGACAACTTTTGCATCACGCGGTGGGTTCTCTTCAATAAACTTTGTGGTGTTATCGGTAATAGAAACATCGCCGTACTCCACAAAACCAACTCCCTTGCTGTCGTAAACAAGGATTCCATCTGGCAACATGTATAATGTCTGCTGCCGTGCCTTCATTACAGGCACATCAATATTTGTGTTCACCCAAGGGGGTTTGCCCTCACCAACTTGAACAGCTGATCTGCTGATAAGATTGCTTGCACCTGCGTTTAATTTTGATTCATGAGAATCATAAATATTGCGAGAATCTACCAAGGCCCAGACATTAGCATTTGAGGCAAGATTGTTGAAAGCAGATAGCAGCTTCTTGAAAGACTCTCCTTTATCGTCTTCGAATTCATATGTAATTGTGACTGTGCGTCTTTTAGATTCCCAGACCGCCATTGCTATTGTAGCCAAAGTACCTATGATCGCTGTGGCAATTCCGACCATCTTGTTATTGTTTAATAAAACAATTGACAGGAAAATGAAAAAGCCACCACACAAATAGTCAAACCTGAATCCTTTGTATGAGTTATTAAGGGTTGAGATGAGTTCCTTTCTTGATTTTGATGTCAATTCCTGTGAGCTTGCAGAATTAAACTGAACAGCATCAGGATGAGAAGAATGAACAATTTCTGTTTCCCTTGGGGGCGTGACATCATTTGTAGGAGCAGAATCTTCTCCTCCTAATTCCTGACGATAATAAAGCCCATATCTGCCTGCATGTAGGTAGCTTTTCCCATTGGGACGGACACCTACTCTAAACCCTTTAACGCCAACCGATGCGCCAATACCACTCTTGGACAAGTTAAATCTTACTGGCCCAAGCCGTACAGATTTTCTTAGATAAAATGCCATTTCATCATCCTAGTTGTGACTAATTCATCTAGCGCATGAAGTACGTTGAGAGGCAATTGCCGAGGTACTCATTAACCTTCTGCGAGAGCCGCTTAACCCCCAGGATATCCGCCAAGTCACGGACTCTGTCTTTGCTCATTACAAGTTCAGGATGGTCAGCTATGAGCCCGAATAGTTCGTGGCGCGAGATGTCTGTGACGGCTCTGCCTTCGATGGACCTATAAGGGACCTTTTCCTGATAAGTTCCAGGTGACCAGATAAAAGTCGCCTTACCTTCCTTGCGGAGTTCATTTTTCCCGAGACAGGTATCGATTTGCTGCCTGATATTGGCCCCGGTCCTTTTCCAACCATGGGCTTTGCAAATGGTCCGGGCAAGTCGGTCGGCCTCGATGGGACCCTCTATCTCTACCAGATAGTCGATCAGTTGACAGAGAATCGGTGTGTATCCGGCATCAAAGAAACGGTCTGCATTTGGTTGGACGGGCCATTCGATGGATGAGACGGTACTTGATGCCGCCGAGTCTTCCACGCCGGTTGATTTGGCATATTTTGAGCTTTGGTCTGGTGATTCCGTATCCGCATACGGAAGTTCCAGTTCATTGCCTATATTAGGAAGTTTTACTTGTCTTGAAACCTGAGGTTGCAAAACAGGATCTTTCCAGTTCGGTTGTGTTTTTATTGTTTCCGCAACAAGCCCTTCAGGCACCTCTCTCCATTCTTCATTTTGCTCGGCTTGTTCCTTGGCTTGGGCTTCTAGTTCCTTCTCTTTTGGGCGGGACTTCTCGAGAAGTTCTTCTAGTTCCGTATGAACCCGTTTGAGGGCTTCCGTAGGATTCATGAACCAGTCTGTCGACCAAATGCGAATAATGCTCCAGCCGAGGTTGCGCAGCACGCCCTCTCGGATTTCGTCACGATCTCTGGCACTCGCCGAACTGTGGTAAGTTGCACCATCGCATTCAATGCCAGCGAGGTAGGCCCCTGCATGGTCGGGATGGACTACACCGAGATCGATGCGATAATTGGAGACGCCGATTTGAGGCCG
This sequence comes from Desulfovibrio sp. Huiquan2017, assembly GCF_017351175.1. Classification (NCBI taxonomy): domain Bacteria; kingdom Pseudomonadati; phylum Thermodesulfobacteriota; class Desulfovibrionia; order Desulfovibrionales; family Desulfovibrionaceae; genus Desulfovibrio; species Desulfovibrio sp. Huiquan2017. The sequence continues at coordinate 5,686 of NZ_JAFMPN010000028.1, forward strand.
CACCTCCCACCCCTTATCGCACAGCGCTGTCATCACGGCCTCTTCGAACGGGCTTTCAGCCTCTCCAACGGAGTCGGAGTTCATGGCGGGTAAGGCAATTGATCCTTTTTTTGCATAATCCAGAAAATTCTTGAGGTGGGCCACTCCAAGGGATTTTGTCCTGGATGTGTCAATATCGTCGCCATCGATAGATGAAAAAACATGCATTTCGGCCCGAGCTCTCGTGACGGCGACATTGAGTCGTTTTTCGCCGCCATCCAGGTTGAGTGCGCCGAAGCTCATGGACATCTTGCCTGCGTTGTCTTTCCCGAACGTGATGGAAAAACACATAATGTCTCGTTCGTCTCCCTGAATATTTTCCAGGTTCTTGACAATCACCGGTTCCTCCCGATCTTCGCTGAAATACCACTCAAGCTTTGGATTGGCCGTCCTGGCTTCGTCAAATAGGTTGAGGATGAGTTCCTGTTGCTGAATGTTGAATGTTATTACGCCAAGCGTGGGACGGCTTTCTTCTGGGTATTCGAGCCAGCCTTCCAATCGGGATTTGGCGAACTGCACAATCTCTCGCGCTTCCACGATGTTTGTACGGCCGGTACCTCTTGCATAGAGCCCGTTGTTTTTGTGGAAAACAAGCGCGTCCGATTCCGTTTTGGGGGACGGGAAGGTGATGAGTCTACCACCATAATAATGGTGGTTGGAAAAGGCGATCAGCGACTCATCTCGGCTGCGATAGTGCCAGTTTAATTGGATTGGGGGGAGGCCCGCAGCCTCGGCTTCTTCGAGAATGCTGGGGAGGTCCTTTTCGTATTCCGCTAAATCTTCCTGGTCTTCGTCGTCTGTCCGGCCAAAAAAGTTGGTGGGCGGCAACTGCTTCGGGTCCCCCACGATGATGGATTGCTTCGCCCTGGCGATAGCGCCGACAGCATCCCACGTCGTGATCTGGGAGGCTTCGTCGAAGATGACCACATCGAATTGTGTCTGATCGGCAGGTAGATACTGCGCCACGGACAGCGGAGACATCAACATGCATGGCGCCAGTTTGGTGAATGAGGTCGGCATGTTCTCGATAAGTTTGCGGATGGAGAGGCTGGGCCGTTGGAGCCCGAGTTGGTGGCGCAGTGTGCCCAACTCAGACCGACGGGGGACTCCGTCCTTGCTCGGGAGGTCGTGGGTAGCCATCCTCAAGACTTGATCAGAAGCCAGCTCTTGTACCCTCTTGTCGTGTTTTCTGAATTCCTTAATTAAGTCTTCGTGGGTCCAGTGACGGAAGCCGCGGAGTTCGGAACTGGCGTCCAGGGCGAGGGGTAGCCACCATTTGAAGTAGGCCACCCGGAAATTTTCGCGGGCGTTATCGATTTTCTTCGATTTGAGCGCATCTAGGAAAGGGGCCAATCCCAAAGCACGGGCCTGCTCCCGGATGGCAATCCATGGGACCCAATTCACTAGCTGCGTTTTATTGTCCAGGATATGGCGCAGGTCTTTCCCGAGGGATTCTATGGACGTGATGTGTAGCTGTCCTTCGGCGTGAGCCGAATATGCATCACATACGTTTTTGAATTTTTGCAAGGCCAATTGGAATTCGTCGGCCATGAGCGCCGCTTCCGATTTGCCCTGCCGCTTTTGCAGTAAAGCTTCCAGCGTTGCACCGAAATGGTTCACATTGGCCGCATGCCGACGCACCTCATTGAGCGCCTGTTGCAATCTGCCTGCCTGCGCCAGGTATTCGGACACCTGCGTCCCGTCGGTTGCTTCCTCATGGAAAACGGGTAGGCCCGCCAATTCACTTTGAGAGACGGCTTCGAGATTACTCTGAAGCTGCCGTAACGGATCAATTTCTTTGGCGACATCCACATTGCCGGCTGTAGCGTAGCTCTGCAGCAGCTTGGTTATCCGTCGGCGACCTAGGGCGGAGAACGGCCACATCTTGGCATTCGCCTCTCGCCATTGCCGGTCTATGTCGTCTATGGGGATGCGTTGCAGTTCCGAGTTTTCGTAGCTGGCTGACAGGTTGGAGCGGGCTTGATGGATGGTGGCGATGGCCGTGTTTAAGGATGCTGCGGCCTCTTCCAGCTGGTTCAATTCTTTGTCCACCACGTTGTGGTAGTCCTGCTCCGCAGTGATTTGGCAGACTTCGTAGAATCGGCGTAATTGTTTTATTCTTTCGAGATTGGTTTCATCGGTCTCGGGTAGGCCTATTTCCTCGGCGAGGGTTGCAGCCGTTTTCCGGAGAGCAGGGATTGCGGCAAGAACGGATTCAGCGCGTTCAATCAGAGCTGTCTCCCATTTAAACGACCAATCCTTCGTCTCAATGCTGTCGAATCCTTCGCAGTCGCGAACTCTGGCGTACGTGTTCGCCGCTTTTATGGCCGTATCCTCCAGCCGACGAAACATCGCCGGGTCGTGCGCCCGAAGGTTGTCGAATTTCAGCAAGCATTTCTGCTGATGCCCCACGACCATACCGATGGCCTGGAAAATGCTAAAACCATGGCTCCCTGGAGCATGCAGCTGTTCGACATACTGATTGAGGTGGTCCCGCGTGTCCTTGAGCCGTTCCGTTTCGATTTTCCACGCGCTGGTGGTATAAATTTCGCTTCTCTCCCATGCGGCTCCTAGCTGCTCCAAGACCTGTTTCCGGTTCGTCTTGTTGGAATGAAGCTCAAGGCAGACATTGCCGAGGCCGTATGCCTTCAATCGACGGAAGACGACGTTGAGTGCGGCCGATTTTTCCGCAACGAAAAGAACCCGTTTGCCGACGGATAGACATTGGGCGATCATGTTAGCTATGGTCTGGCTTTTACCAGTGCCCGGAGGGCCTATCACGATGAAGTCATATCCTTTCATCGCCGCGACAACGGCGGCCAGCTGCGAACTGTCGGCCGGAAGCGGCGTCAGCAATTCCCGGGGGGAGATCGTCTTGTCGATTTCGCTCGGGAGGGGGAGACAGGCTTCGCCGCAGGCCTGTGCGAACGGTGTTTCAGGGGAATCGATTAAGTGCTTGACCAACCGATTGTTTTTCAGGTCTTCGGTCCGATCAACCAGATCCTTCCACATCAGATACTTGGCAAAAGAAAACGTGGAGAGCGCCGCGTCTTCGACCACTTCGAACCCGGGGACGTCTCGCACCACTTGGCGCATGCGGGCGAATACCAGCGGGACATCAATGCCTGCGTCATCGGTGGGTAGTTCCCCCTCAAGCTCATGTACTTTGAGTCCGAGATCCCGTTGTAGGAATTGCAGAAGTGTGGCGTTGATTCGAATGTCATCTTCGTGGTGTGTCAGGTAGAAGTGGGATTGCGCAGAGCGTCGTTTGAGCGAGACCGGGAGAAGCAGGACGGGTGCCCGATAAATGGTAGGATCGTTTTCCGCTTTTTTCCACCTGAGAAAGCCGACGGCAAGGTACAGGGTGTTGGCTCCTCCTTCGACCATTTCGCTATTGGCCTTGCGATACAGGGTAACCAGGCGGTTGCGCATGTCATTCCCTGTGAGCGGAATGCAGAGTTGCTTGCGCTCCATGGCGTCCTTGGCGAACTCTTCATGGATATCCTTCCCCTGCTGTTGGCGGTAGAGCTCTGGGTCGCGAGCCCCGATCGGGTTTTCGTCCTTCAGCGAGATGATGCGCAAAGATTTCCCTTCCGCCAGCATGTCTTCCAGCTTGGGCAGGTCCGGGCACAAGACGGGAATGGTCTGTTTGGTATCCTTGAAGTTGAGCAGCCGGTTGCGAAGGGTGAGGTCGAGGAGCTTCCGCTGCCAGCGGTCGATTCTGCCTTGGGCCGTTTGCGGCGTTTCGTCTATGACTTCGCCCGGCAGCATGCCGAAGTCCGGTTCAGGGGGCAGGGCGGCGGGCGCGACCTCCACCGTTTCCGCTTCCGGAGCCCCTTCCGTCAGATGCGAAGCCAGCGGGGTGATCCCTGCGAAGCGCGCTCGCCGAATGTCGATGGCCCTCTCGAAATTGTTTTCGTTCTCTTCGCCGAGTTGTCCTTTGGCGTTCTGGACGGCCTGGGTAAAATCGGCAACAGGCCGCATCGTCACGAGCGTTGTTTCAAATGCGATGAACTCCCGCGCGGCGATGGCTTTGCGCAGTTCGACGACATCGGGTTCTTCGATGGATGGGAGGGTCTTGTCCGTCAGCCATACCCCGGCGAAGGCATGCCCTTTGGTGAAGATGACGATCGGGTTGAGGCCCGCAGCCTCCAGCGCACCGGCGAAGAGCAACGCGCCGTCCAGGCATGTGACAAGCCCTTCGTCCTGGATTCGTTTAGGGGTTCGGATTTTTTGCCCCGCGAGCTCGAACGAGGCCGGAGGTTCCGCATAGCTCAAGGCCATGCCCGTAATGGCGGACCAGATTGCCGCCGCAAGCATGTACGCTCGTTTGGGGTTTTTGCTTTGATATCCGTCCAACGCCCCCTTCCGGCCTGTTTTTTCCAACAGCATGCTTGCGTGTTTGCAAATCCGGGCAATTGCGGGATCATTGGGAGAGGTGAATGCGGCGAGGATACTTGCCATCTCATTCACACCGCCCCATTCGTCGCGGGCAAGCAGTCGTATCGGCAAAATTTGTTCGGTCAGGACCGTTTCTGCCTGTTTAAGTCGAAAGTTGAGTTGTCCCTGCTCCGCCTCATTAAGGCCATCGAAGAATGCAAAATCGTACTTCAGACGCAAATCGGAAAGCGAAAGCCCACTGCGGGCACTGATCCGATCGATAGCCCAGGTCCTGCTTTGGCAAAACGGAGGATGTGGAATGAGCTCCAACGTCAGGTTTTCAAAGGGAGTATCTGAGGTGTTTTGGATCTCAATGCACTGGAGAACCGGCACCGAATTCTGTGCGGAGGCAAAGTTGACGCATTCCGCAGAGGAAATTTTAAGATTAAGGATTGTGGCTATGTCCATGTTTCCCTCGGGGATCAGTCTGCTCTATGAAAAATTTTGACCAAATATGCGGGAAAAACGGTACACAATATAGACTTGGTTGAAAAGTAGGATATGTTTTTGACTTGATGGGGTATTCCTTTTGATGTCCTGTCGATATAATTAGCGCATTGGCTATTGTTCGTCTCGTGTCCGCTATGTGTCCGTTTTTCCCACGACGCCATGCGAAAAACGACGACATTCCGCGCTTTCCGCACACCATGCTACAGTGTGTTCCGAAAAGGCTTGGCGGCGAATAAGTCCTGTTTAATTATTATGTTATGATTTGTTGTAAGTTGAATGTCCCCAAGAATGGCATTCAAGAGGTCGTGGGTTCGATTCCCTCCAGCTCCACCAATGAATTTAAAGAGGTTATCCATTGTTTTGGATAACCTCTTTTTTGTTGTGGGGTGGTATCTGATACCTTTCTTGTTTTCGGTAACTGCTTATCCTCATGGGACAAATCTCCATAGGCCGCTTGAACGTTTTTGTTGAGGGTAAAATCTCTCTCTTAAAAGTCTGTCAACAAGAAAATACGNAAAGAGGTTATCCATTGTTTTGGATAACCTCTTTTTTGTTGTGGGGTGGTATCTGATACCTTTCTTGTTTTCGGTAACTGCTTATCCTCATGGGACAAATCTCCATAGGCCGCTTGAACGTTTTTGTTGAGGGTAAAATCTCTCTCTTAAAAGTCTGTCAACAAGAAAATACGGTAATTTTAGTGCACTTTACCGACCTTGCCTTGTCTTTGAGCGACATGAAGACACATTTGGCAGACAATGGCATGCCCCGCGTCTTTTCTCCGAAAAATCTGTGTTAGGCTTTTCGCAAATAAACGAATGGCCTACGGGCAAGGGAGAATTGAAATGACAAAGGATTGGGTACAGCACATTGGTGACGACCAGCTTGTTTATGGTATGCCGAAGCGGATGGTCGGAGTTTCAACACAAGAAAGCTTGGCAAGGTTCAAGAAGGCTGAAGCTGCGCATGAAAAATCAAGGCAGTCGAAAAGGTTTGATCCGAAAGGTGATTACTATTGGACTGTCCACCCCAAACCCAAAGCCTGCGACACTTGCAAGGCAATGGAAGGCAAGGAGTTCATGGAAGAACCCGAACGCCCTCATCCGAACTGCAAGTGTGAAATCAAGAAGCATCCGTTGCGGAGACCGAAACGATATATTAATGGTTCGTTAACAGGACACTCAAGAGAGGTTTTCGTAGGTGGCCGGCAGGTTGATATTTTCTTTGAGGGAATATCAGGGGGGATTACTTCCGGTGTTCATCTCTACAGCAGCCAGGGACATTCGGAGCAGATTGCTTGTATGCCTTTTTCAAGCAACTCAACAACACTGATTGCCGCTGGCGATCCGCCGGTAAGCTGGAGCATACAGTTGGTCGCAGCAGGCTCGGACAATGTTATGATAAATTACACGATCGAATATGAGGAGTGGAATGAGTAAGCCGGGAGTCGTGGCTGTTGCTCTTTGCGTGTGGCTGGTGGTGCTTGTTGGCTCGTCAGCCGCATTCGAGGTTGATGTGCCATGCGAGAGCGTGAAGATCATATACGTCGGCAAAGGGAGGCGGCATTTGTCGGACGGAAAGGTTGAGGCAATCTACGGAGCGAGTGTAATGCTCGAAAAACCAAACAGTAACTTGATAGAGGCTCGGCTCAATTGCCCTCATGGGAATGTTCTTGTTCGAGTTGGCGCCAGTTCTTTCGAGTTGCCGAAAGATGCGGTCTCCACTGGGGGAGATTGGTTCAGCGTTGACTACTCTAATCCAGAAGAGGCTCTGGATGCAGCTATGAGGATGTGCCCGGAAAAAGTCAAAAGCTTTCTTCCGTGAGCCGAGGGCGGATACCCTCCCGCAGCCTCAAATCACCGCTTTTCGCCAAAAATTGGTATCATAGCCAAAAAATCAGTAATGATTTCAAATGATACAAAGCCAGCGTCATGAATGGCATTCAAGAGGTCGTGGGTTCGATTCCCTCCAGC
>NZ_JAFMPN010000029.1 GCF_017351175.1 Desulfovibrio sp. Huiquan2017
AACGGTGAACTCCCCATGGATGATTTCGACCAGATAAAAGTCTTCATGAATGACTGGCTCAAGCGTTTCCTGAAAGAAAATGAACATATTGCCATCAAAGACCTCACCCCGCCCAGCCCCCACACGCAATACGTGCCGGGAGATACCGAAAGGATTATCGAAACACTCAAGGCCCTGATGGTGTCCAAAGACTACGCCACCATGCGGAAATACACGATCATGGCGGCTAAAGACGGGGCTTTCGGCCCACCTGACTCCCTCCCCCTGTCCGATGAGTTCGCGCACGAATTCATCAAAACCCTTATCGCCTACTATCGCATCATCAGCCACCGGGCCGAAGGCGATCACACCTTTGAAAAATCCATTCTGCCGCCCGAATCAGTCGCTCCGCAGCCGACACAGGAACCCAAGCCCCAAATACTGCTTTCCCAAGCCCTGGAACGCTACAAGGCGGACAGGATCGCCGCCAAGCGCTGGAGCGAGGGCAGTGCCAAGACATCCTGTCCACGCTCAACAGCCTGACCGACATCCTCGGCGACATTCCGGTGGACGAAGTGGACCGGCAAGCCGTGCGCCATGTAAGGGATACCCTGCTCCAGCTCCCCAGGTTCAGAGGGCTTGGAAAACATATTCAGCGCACCTCGATATGTTGACGACACATTCCTGCCCCCGTCCGCCTTCTGGTGTCCTATTCTTTCCTGTTTCCCGGACGCACGGCGTGAGGAGGTATGCCAACTCCACATCGTTAGCCACCTCTTTCGGAGTGCCGTACCCGATCATTTTCCATAAGCAATTCGAGGTGGAAGCCCGCGATATGAAGCAGGTAGCGCTTTTCGGCATTTTCTCGCCCCGCAGCCATGTCTTGCCCATGCCGCCTCGGCTGAGCGTGTGTCGGAAATACGGCGATCGGCGAGTCCGGTTCGGTGTTTCATTGATTCCGCAGCCTTGCCGAATCATAGCCGTATCAGGTTGTTATACACGCCACACCAAGCGTCATGGTCGCCGTGCTGCCAGGTAAGTCCATTGCGTTTCGGCTCTACGATTCGCGTCTTCCATGGACTGTCAGCCAACACTGTGAGAACGACGAGCGATACCCTTTATGCGCTAGCCATTTCAGTCGGATTATCGAAAGAAGGAGCCTTACCGATCTTTTCCAGATTCGCTTTCATGGTTTTCTGCGTTTCACCCAAAGTATTGATGTCGCCTTGGTCCGCCGAGTGAATATCAACCGCGATCACTGCGCCGGTATCCTGGTCCACAAGGTCTCCTGGCTTGCAGACCAAGGAGCAGCAGTTTTGCACCAATTCAAAAGAAGCACCCATAACTTCCCTAGCATCATTCAATCAAAATCTATTAAAATTACAGCGTGTTCCGCAAAATTCTCTGAACATCCGTTGCTATCAACCAACATGTAGGTTTTCCCGTCACGAGTTATGAGGGGTCGCCCTTCCAGAAGGGCAGCATTGAACGAGTACAGGCTGTCAGCATGGTAGCGTTCATCCGAAAAAAGCAATCGGTACAAGAAAATCCTTTTGATCGAACGACGGATACCTGCTTTGTACGGGATGAACACGGGCTGGTGTGTTTCGCTTGCCTGACTGACCAGTTGCATGGTCTTGAGGGTCTTCATATATCCGTTGTTCAACATTTTCACATGCTTGAATGAATATGTTGCCACGGGTACGGCCAAAAGCAAAAATAGCAACACTCGGATTTCCCGGCCGCCCGCATTGAAGGGAAGCTTGCGATTTCCGACGAGTCGTTCAACCGGGTTGGAGGACAGGAAAAGTACCACCACAAGAAGGGCAAGTTCAAATATGGCGGCCTGGTATCTGAAAAGCATCCGTTCCGGCCTGGCAAAAGGAAAAACGGATGTAATCGCATATGCGGTCCCCAAAAAACCGCAGAGAAAGGGCACGGCCAGGGGATATACCGGACGCAGCCTTTTCACGAAAGCCAACAAAGAAAGCCCAAAAGCCAAATAATACAAGAACGACGGGGCCTTCCCCGGATATGTAAAATACACGAAAAAATTGGCCACATATTTGAGCAAAGAATCGGAAGAGGACTGCCATGTGGCGTTGGGGTTGCCCGTATGTATGGCGTGGTGACTTCTTTGGATCAATTCCACCCTACCCAAGGTGGCACCGGTCATGGAATCGAACACGTACGTTTCCAAGGCAAGAAGCATTATGAAGACCCCGAGGAAACAAAGGATGCTACGTATCGAGGCTCTTTTATTCTCTGCGGCGAGGTAGATGAGAACAAGAAAGGCCGGCAGATAATAGATGGACGTAATCTTCGCCCCGTAACAAAAAAACAAAAAAAGTGAACTAATTACAAGGACAGCATTGTTGCGGTTATGCTGCCAGCGGACCAGAAAGTAAAGTGCTCCCAACAGATACGCCACGACCGCGCCCATGGGCAAGAATTGGGTCCCCAATCGAAGCATGGGCTCGGAGAGTATGACCAGAACGGCCCCAGCCAGCCCCGTGCGCCACCCACGGATTTTTTCAAGCAACAGGAAACTGAAGACAGCCGACAAGGTGGCCGTCAGAAAGGGCCAGACATAATAAACCCCCGGCCCGGTTCCAATGTATTTCTGAATAAAATACACCGGAATATTTATCGCCCATCGACATACGTGATGATTCAACGTGGCAGGGAAATCCCCGAACAACACGTACTGCCTGATGAAACCCCATTTGTAGAAAGCGTCTCCGCCCTGTTCGACTGTTGCGGAGGTGAAAAAACGAAAGCACAGGGAAAAGGTAACGATAAACAAAAGGCAGTAGAAAAAAGGGACCATCCGCCCGTAGCGATCCCGTTTCTGGATGATGTTCTGTTGCAAGCGGTACTCCGTCAGGTCTGGCAGCGACAAGATCGAGATGTTCCAAGTGTATGATCAGAAGGCAGCCACACTCTATCGTATGGGTTGCCTCCAGGGCTAAAACCGGCGGCCCATCCTCACGCTTGGCCCCGTGGCCCTATTATAAAATGATATTATCAAAAATATCGGGGACACAGTCAATGAAAAGAACAGGGTGACAGCCAGCCCGACCGGTTATGACTACCTATGCGAACCTTGCCCAAGGCTTGTTGAACACCGCATACGTAGGGGGGCTGGTGGACAATCATTTTACGAAACAGGCTTTCCATATACGTGGACGCCAACAGCCGCCCTACGTAATATTGTAATATTAACGCGACAGATTTTCAATACATTCAGACATGAAGTCATAAAATCAGTCCATGTACCAGTAGTCGGCCATCCTCTCCCCGGCCGAACTCCATTTCTTCTGATATATGACGCCATTTCCGAGGATTTCCCGTTTCTCGACAGCACTGGTCAGCACAAGTTTCCCGTTGGAGCTCGCCGTGCCTTTCGGAGGCAGTATCCCAGACTGCCGGCAACCCTGGCAGCGAAGGGGGACCCCCTGCCCTCTGGGCTCTCACCAAAAATCGGCGGGAAGTCTTTACTACTAGCTAGCCCTAAGATGGGGGACTTTACACAGCGGCGGTGAACCACCTGAATCCTGCCGCAAAGCGGCTTTCAACGACTGATTTCTCCTTCAGAGGAGAAAAGAAGGGAGTGCCGTCACGCAGCCCTGGCCCCGGAAAGGCCCAGCGAAAGCTGGCGTGGCGGAAGCGCGGAAAAGACACAGGGGCGACGGCATAATACACCGTCGCCCCTGCCGATCAGGGCCATGTCGGCCCGAAACATTTTTTGCAACCGGAGGCCGGTAGAAAGCCCGCGCGCCTTACAACGCCCACGGCCTGCCCTTACGGGCGGCGATGGCGGTATATTCATCAATCTGTCCCAGGCAGACTTCCCCGGCATCCAGGGCCCGGCCGAGAAACGGCCCGTAACCGCGCATGGTCATGTCCACGGTCCGCTCCAGTTCCAGGACCGCCTTCCACTGCAAGAGCAGCGCGGCCTTGTCGCTGCACAACTTGAGCATGGCCGCCTCGTGCGGCCCCCGGTGCTCGTCGGACATATCCTTCCAACTGCCCATGCCGCTCAGGCAATGGATGGTCTCCACCAGAGTCTCCACGGAACAGGCGTTGTCCAAGGGGGCGAAATTCCAGGCGCCGGTGAATCCGGCCGGGTCTTCGACCAACTGGACGGCCAGCCAGAGATAGCCGCTCAAGGGCTCCAACACGTGTTGCCAGGGGCGCACGGCATGGGGCATGCGGATCTCCAGGGGCTTGCCGCCGCGCACGGCCCGAACATAATCCGGGACCAGCCGGTGCGCGCCGAAATCGCCACCACCGATGACGTTGCCCGCCCGTGCCGTGGCCGCGCCCACGCGCCCTTCGGGGATGAAGAAGGAGCGGTTCCAGGAGTCGCAGAGGATCTCCATGGCCCCCTTGGAGGCGCTGTACGGGTCGCGCCCCCCCAATGGATCGCTCTCGCGGTATCCCCAGGGCTGCTCCCGGTTATCGTAGCATTTGTCCGAGGTCACGGAGACCACGGCACGCACGGAGTCCGTCCGGCGCACGGCTTCGAGAACATTGGCCGAGCCGAGGACGTTGGTTTGCAGGGTCTCCATGGGACGCTCATAGGAAGCGAGAACCAGGGACTGGGCGGCCAGATGGAAGACCACCTCGGGACGGCTCTCGGCCATGGCCCGGTTCAAGGCTTCGACATCAAGGATGTCCCCGGTGACGTGATGGATGCGGCCCGCCACGTCAGCGGCCTCGAACAGGTTAGGCTCGGATGGCGGGACCAGGGAATAGCCGGTGACCTCCGCACCCAGGGAATGAAGCCACAGGGCGAGCCATGCGCCCTTGAAACCGGTATGGCCGGTCAGAAAGACCTTCCTGCCTTTGTAAAAATCGGAAAACGGGGACATGCTGCTTCCAAAAGGTCTTGCCCAAGACCCAGAGACTGTTGAAGTTGCCGCACTCGCACGGACAATGTTTGCGCCGCCGAAAGCCGTCGTGGGCACGTGCAACCGGGCTCGCCCGGATGCACAACGGTTTCGGCAACGCCCGGCCACGCCCGAAAGGACGCCAAGCGAACCGGGACCGGCGTTGCGGGGATAAAACTGCGGAAAACGTGGTTCATGGATTCGAAGTCATGGGACGACCACGTGCGCAAAGGCTGCGTCGTTGGTCCATCGGCTCCCGACGCGCCGAAAAGAACCGACTCTTCGGACGCACCGGATATTTCCGCAATGAATGTTACGGAATCTGCATCATATCCCGACGTCTGTAAAGACTATAGCGCGCCGAAAAAACACAGAAAAACACCCAATAAAATAAACCCCATGCAAAGCGGTGACAAAAGAATGGGAGCACTCCCCTTCGGAAGCGCCCCCGGCTGTTGTCCGAGACCGGACGAAACGGATTAATCCTTGGCGACCATGACGCTGGTGGCCTTGACCATGGCCTTGACCTCGTCGCCGACTTTGATGTCCATGCGTTCCACCGAGTTCTTGGTGATAACGGAGACGATCTCCACGCCCGGAGCGATTTCAATGACCACTTCGGCATTGACCATGCCCACGGTCACGCTTTTGACCTTGCCGGGAACCAGGTTTCTTGCACTCAATTTCATAATGATCCTCCAATGAGTTGGTTGATGAATCCTATCCTATACTTTCCGCTGGCCAGTAAAAGGCATAATTCCCATTTCTCAAAAAAACGTCCGGCAGCGGTTCCGCCCTTGCGCCATAAGCGGACCGTGTCCCCGTGGTGGGCGAACATGGACGTCCCCCGAGGTTCAGAGCTCTGAACAAGTGAAGGCAAGATTCGGGATCGCCTCATGATGCTCGTCGCCGGACCGCTGGGGACGGATACACCCGTGGAGCCGGGTGGGATTTTCCCCGCCTGCACACAAAATAAATGCGCCCGACGAGTCTCCGCCGGACGCAATAAGATTTTCCGAGTGCTCATCCGCACCCGAGAAGCGCACGCTCGGCAGCGGGCGGCTCCCCGGCTCGGGCCGACGGAACGCCCTCGCCCCGGGCCAGCCCCGACATGGACAGGCGGTGCTGGATGGCTTGCTGCTCTTTGAGCCAGTTGGGGGCGATCCTGCCGCTTTCCACGGCCATGATGGTATCGCCCAGAAACAAGGCCTCATCCAGATCGTGTGTCACGTGCAGGATGGGAATGCCCAACTCCCCCTTGAGTTCCTTGAGGCAACTGCGCAAGTTACGCCGGTTGGCCACGTCCAGGGCCGAGAATGGCTCATCGAGGAGCAACAGCACGGGATCACGGGCCAGGGCCTGGCAGAAGGCCGCCCGCTGACGCTCGCCACCGGAGATGGCCGACGGCCTGCTCGACTCCAGATGGCGAATGCCAAACATGGTCATGAGTTCGTCCACCCGGCGCTCGTCCGACGCGGCAAAGGCCACATTCTTACGCACGGTCAGGTGCGGAAACAGGGTATAATCCTGAAAGACCAGGCTCAGGCCGCGCTTGCGGGCGGGGACGAAGACCCGCTTTTCCGCGTCGGCCCAGACCGTGTCCCCGAAGGTGATCCGGCCAGAGTCTGGGCGCTCCAGCCCGGCCAGCAGCCGGACCAGGGTGGTCTTGCCCGCGCCCGAAGGCCCGATCACCGCCGTGATCTCGCCCGGAGCGCAGAAAAAGGCCAGGTCCAAGTCGAAATGTTTCAACCGTTTGGTCATTTCCACATTGAGCATTATGTGCGCCTCGCATTGATCTTGTTGATTATCAGCAGCACCGCGAAGCAAACGGGAATCAAGGCCGCCGACATGCGGAAGGCGTCGTCGAAACGCAAGGCCTCGACCGCCTCGAAAATGGCCACCGAGGCCACCTGTGTCTGCCCCGGAATGCTACCGCCCACCATAAGGATGACGCCGAATTCACCCAGGCTGTGCGCGAAGACCAAAATGGACGCGGCCGCCAGCCCGCCCAGGCAGTTGGGCAAAACGATACGGAAAAAGGTGGCCAAAGGGGACAACCCCAGGACCGCCGCGCTCTCAAGCAATCTCGGGTCCAGCTTTTCCAGCGAGGCCCGCAGGGGCTGAACCGCGAACGGCAGATTGAAGACCATGGAGGCGATGAGAATACCCGAGAAGCTGAAAACCAGGCGATCCCCGGTAACGTCTTCCCACAGGCCGCCCAGATAACCGCGCGGCCCCATGACCACGAGCAGGGCAAAGCCGAGCACCGTGGGCGGCATGACCATGGGCAAAGTGACCACGGCATCGAGGAGACTCTTCCCCTTGAACCTCCCGAAGGCCAGCAGGCTGGCCATCGGGGAGGCCAAGACGGGAATAAGCAACATGGTCCAGAGGGCCAGCTTGGCCGACAGGATCAGTGGTGTCCAATCCATGAGCTATTTGTATCCGTACTTGATCTTCAATGCCTGCACCTCGGGGGTGGACAGGAATTTCACAAACTTGGCGGCCGCTTCGGGATGAGGAGCGGACTTCAACACGCAAGCGGCCTGGATGACCGGCGGGGCTTCGTCAACCACGGCGAAACACCCCTTCTTGCCCACCTCGGTAAACACGGAGGAATAGGCGCAGAAGCCCGCGTCCGCCGATCCGGTGGAGGCGAACTGGAATGCCTGGGAGATGGACTGGCCGAAGACGAGCTTGGGCTGGACCTTGTCCCAGATGCCCACGGCCTGCATGGCCTTCATGGACGAGGTGCCATAGGGAGCGGTCTCGGTGTTGGCGATGGACACGCGCTTGACGGCCGGGTTGACCACCGTGGCCTTCCAGTCGTCGCCGCAGAAATTCTTGTCGTTGGACCACAGGACCACCTGTCCCTTGGCGTAGACGAAGGGCTTTTCGGCCAGGCCATCGGCGTAAAGCTTGTTCGGGCGCTTCTCATCGGCAGCCATGAGCATGTCATAGGGCGCGTCATTGACGATCTGGCCGTACAGCTTGCCGGTGGAGGCGTAGGTAGCCTCGACCTTGAGTCCGCTGGCCTTCTCGAAGAGCGGAATGATCTCCTTGAGCACCGGGGTGAAGTTGGCCGCCTGGGCGATGAACAAGTCTGCGGCGAACGCCCCCGAGGGGATGAGCAGACAAAGGACAAGCATCAATGAGCAAATGCGTTTCATGACGACTCCTGAGCTAGGTTTTCTTTGTTTGAAACAGAAAAGAACACGAATCGTTTATATGAACATACGGGCACTTCGAACAAGCGAGTCACGCAAATGCCCAAACGCGTGACAGGATGACGACGCCCATTCCCCCGCTCTTCTTCAAGCGGAGGAATGTTGAAATAATGCTTGCCAACGCCCCGGTTCTCTTATAGACATTCTTTTCCTGAACGTGCCGAAGTGGTGGAATTGGTAGACACGCATGG
>NZ_JAFMPN010000030.1 GCF_017351175.1 Desulfovibrio sp. Huiquan2017
ATTGGAAATAGCCGTTGGTTCAGGTGGGTAGCAAGGACTCGAGTAGGAGCTCAGATCATTGAAAAAGGCTCCCGGCCAACATTGCCGCATTTATTATTCCAGGACACAGCAGCGCATCGGCCACTTTGTTAACAACTTTATTGTCCGCCCACACGTACAGATTCACGTCTGCGGCGGACCAATCTCCACGGCGGCAGCACTGCAAATGGAGGCAGCCATCCCGAACTTCATGATTCACGAGCTGCATCGTTATGCGCTGCTTGAGCCGAACACCAAAACCTGTGTGCACAACTATATGCCCGAAAACGGCATGTATAGCGTCCCCGATCTTCCTGGCCTGGGGCAGGAGTTGACTCCTGAGACGCTCGCCGCCTCCAGGGTTGTAACGGTCAAATAACTTGTAGCGGTTAATACGATAAAAAAGGGGGAGACATTGTCTCCCCCTTTTTTGCGTACTCCCTTTTGCCTACACGGATATTCACTAAACAACTCCGCTTCCGGCAGCAGAGAGATGCAGCAACCGGAAGCGGCTTTTCATGGCACCCGGCACCCGCCCCCTGCGCGGCAAGGTATCGGTCCGCGAAAAACGGATCGCGGCAACGGCGATCACCGTGGCGACAGGCCATGGTTGACCGTCCGGGCTCGCCCTCCATCACCGTATAGCCGCGAGAGGAAAGACTTCCCGCCTATCCGGGGTAAGGCCCCAATTCCGGGTGTCAGGGACCTTATTGCACGGAGATCGGCTTGGCGCGCCCAAGAGTTCTTCCGCTCCGGACCGCCTTGACATGAGTATCTTTTATGAAATAGTAGCACTAAAGTGTTACTATTTTATTATTCGTGCTAACACCATCCGGTCCAACCGGCATCGGGGTTAGCGGAGGAGGGTATCCGATGTCAGGATGCACACCAAAGTCGGCACCGGCAATGGCGCCGGTGGACTTGTCTTCAATCCACCCCAACAAGGAGGGCACCATGAAACAGATTGAAGGCGTAATGGCCCAAACCAACGCACCCAAGGGCGTTGACCCGGACAATCTTTTCTTCGTCCAGGTCGATCCCACCAAGTGCGAAGCTTGCGGCACTTGCGAGGAACACTGCGCCACAGGAGCGATCCAGGCCATCAACGAGGAAGGCATCCATCAGGTGGTGGACCCGGCGGCCTGCATGAACTGCGGCCAGTGCCTCGTCAACTGTCCCTACGACGCCATCTACGAGGGTGTCTCCTACGTAGACGAGATCTTCGAGAAATTGAAGGATCCGAACACCATAGTGGTCTCCATGCCCGCTCCCGCCGTGCGCTACGGCCTGGGCGAGTGCTTCGGCAAGGCCACCGGCACCTATGTGGGCGGCCAGATGCACGCGGCCCTGCGCCAGCTCGGCTTCAACTACATCTGGGACAATGAGTTCGCCGCCGACGTGACCATCATGGAAGAGGGCACCGAGCTCATCCAGCGGGTCAAGGAACAGGGCCAGAAGGACGCGCGTCCCCTGCCCCAGTTTACCTCCTGCTGCCCCGGTTGGATCAAGTTCGCCGAAACCTTCTACCCGGACTTGCTGCCCAACCTGTCGAGCTGCAAATCGCCCATCGGCATGCTTGGCCCCCTGGCCAAGACCTACGGCGCCGAAGAGACCCACACCCCGGCCCAAAAGATCTACACGGTCTCCATCATGCCCTGCATCGCCAAGAAGTACGAGGGAATGCGCCCCGAGATGGCCGACAGCGGCTTCCGGGACATCGACGCGACCATCGACACTCGTGAGCTGGCCTACATGATCAAGACCGCGGGCATCGACTTCAACTCCCTGCCGTCTCAGGGGCCGGACCCGATCCTCGGTGACTCCACCGGCGCCGCGACGATCTTCGGCAACTCCGGCGGCGTCATGGAAGCGGCCCTGCGCCTGGCCTACGAGGTCCTGTCCGGCGAGAAGCTGAACAACCCCGACATCAAGGTCGTGCGCACACACGAAGGCATCAACACCGCCGATGTGAAGGTGCCCCACTTCGGCACGGTCAAGGTCGCCGTGGCCAGCGGCCTGAAAAACGCGGCCAAGCTGTGTGACGAAGTACGCGCGGGTAAATCCCCGTACCACTTCATCGAGATCATGACCTGCCCCGGCGGGTGCGTGAACGGCGGCGGCCAGCCCGTGGATCCCGACATCAGGGCTTCCCTGTTCCGGTCCACCGTGGCCCAGATCAACAAGCGCTTCCGGGCCCGCAGGGTCGGCGCATAAGGAGGAATGAAACCATGAAACTGAACAGACGCGGATTCATCAAGGTTTGCGGCATGATGGCCGGATACGCCGTGCTCGGCGCGAACCTGACCCGGGAGGCGGTCGCCGCCACCATGGACTTCGTCGGCCTGCGCCAGAAGTCCGTGTACGACGCCGACGCCCACATCTACAAGGTCAGGAAATCCCAGGACAACCCGATGGTCAAGAAGCTCTACGACCATAAGGAAGGCTTCCTGCATGACGGCCCCTGCGGCCACATGTCCCACCACCTGCTGCATACCCACTATGTGGACCGCAGCGCACGGGTGAAGGTTCTCAAGGAAAAAGGCTACAAGTTCAATCTCTAATATCCGACAGCTTCGACCTGCGGCAAGGATGCTTCTGATCCAAGGGCCGAACGCGTCTCCTATCCCATCCCTCCCCATACCGCTCTGTTTCCACCCTTCTTCTCAGCCATCGCGTAGGCTGTTCGTAATACTTTTTTTAAAAAAATATGCGTTTAATATAATTTTTTCTTGATTAGTAATACTGTCTTTCGTAACACTGATCTCCAGAACACCTCCAACCGGAGACCGCCTGCCTGCGGGAAGGGTTTGCCTGACCCCAAGGCGGAGCCGCCCGGCCCTGTCCGATATCGCAATCGGCAAAACGGCCGGGGGTTCCGTTCCCTCTCCGGCAGAGAGCCCGGGAGTGCTAAACCGGGCTCTTCTTATAAGGAATCCACGAATTGAAGGAGCAAGGGATGCAGAAACGGCTGGGCATCATCGGCATCATCATCAAGGACCGCAACAAGGCCGCCGGCGCGGTCAACAACATCCTGAGCGACCACGGGGAAATGATCGTGGGCCGGATGGGGCTACCGTTCCGGGAGCGGGGCGTGAGCATCATCGACCTGATCATCGAGGCCACCACCGACGAAGTGGGGGCGCTGACCGGCAAGCTCGGCATGCTCGACGGCGTCCAGGTCAAATCGCTGTTGGTATGACGAACGGAATCCCCGCGCCGCACGACCGTCGGCGCGGGCCGTTTTCTCTCCCGTCAGCGTTCCCGGAACGTTCCGCAGAAAAGACGGGGAGAACGGAAGCCCGGCACTTGTAACCTCAGCCAAGGCGAATCATGCGGGACCGAAAGCCTGAAGAGACCCGGATCGAACGTGACGGAATAGGCGAACTCGCCCTGCCTGCGGAGGCCTACTGGGGCATCCACACCTTGCGGGCCGTGCGCAACTTTCCCTTTTCCGGATATCGGCTGCACCCGGCATTCATCCGCTCGTTCGCCCAAGTCAAACAGGCTTGCGCCAAAACCAACACGCTCCTCGGGCACCTCCCAGAGGAGCGCGGGCGGGCCATCATGGAAGCCTGCGGCGAAATAGCGGCGGGAGAACTGACCGACCAGATCGTCGTCGACGCCTTCCAGGGCGGGGCGGGCACCTCCACCAACATGAATTTCAACGAGGTCATCGCCGGACGGGCCGCCGAACTGCTCGGCGGCGACCGGGGCGACCGCTCCCTGGTCAATCCCCTGCGCGACGTCAACATGCACCAGTCCACCAACGACGTGTACCCCACGGCGCTAAAGGTGGCGGCACTGGCCCTGCTGATCGAACTGGAACAGGCCATTGGCCGGTTCCAGGAATCCTTGCAGGAACGCGAGGCGGCCTTCCGGAACGTGGTCAAGGTGGCCCGGACCGAGTTGACGGACGCGGTGCCCATGACCCTGGGCATGACCTTCGGGGCCTTTGCCGACGCCGTGGCCCGGGACCGCTGGCGCATCTTCAAATGCCGAGAGCGGTTGAAACGGGTCAATCTCGGCGGCACGGCCATCGGTACGGGGCTGGGCGCGCCGCGCGACTACATCCTCTCCGTGACCGGGCATCTGGCGGCCATCACGGGCCTGCCCGTGTCCAGGGCGGAGAATCTAGTGGACGCAACCCAAAACATGGACGTCTTCGTCGAGGTTTCGGGCATGCTCAAGGCCTGCGCCGCCACCCTGCTGAAGATCGCCTCGGACCTGCGGCTGCTGTCCAGCGGGCCGGACGCCGGGTTCGGGGAAATCCTCTTGCCGCCACTGCAGGCCGGATCCTCGATCATGGCGGGCAAGATCAACCCGGTTATGCCCGAGGCCGCCACCCAGGCCGCCATCCGGGTCATGGCCAATGACCAGGCCATCACCATGGCCGCCGCTCTGGGTCAGTTGGAGCTCAACCACCTGCTGCCGCTCATCGCCCACGCACTGCCCGAATCCCTGACCCTGTTGACCGCCGCCTGCAACGGCCTGGCCGAGTGCTGCGTACCGGGCATCCGGGCCTGCGAGGAGCGTTGCCGGGAGCACGTGGAGCAAAGCTCGGCCCTGGGCACGGTCCTGGTGCCGTTCCTGGGCTACGACCGAGTCGGCGAGATGGTGGCCGAGGCCCGGGCGCAAGGCGAGACCGTGCGCGGCCACGCCCTGCGCATCGGCGTGGCCGACCCCGAGGCTCTCAAACGGCTGCTCCTACCCCGCCGATTATGCAAACTGGGGTTCACCCCGGAAGAATTCAAGGAAATGAAGACGCCATGAACTATCTCCATCCGCTACCCCATCCAAGCCGATCCGCCGCCCCTGCCAAGGCTATTTTCTCCCTCAGGACCAGCCCGCGCACCGGCATGCCCCCATTACCGGCCAAGGGGCCCGTCAAGGGAGGCCGCCATGTCGGATAAGGCACCGCGTGGAGTCAGGCTGGTCATCGCCCTGGTGGGGCGGCGCAATGCGGGCAAGTCGTCCCTGATCAACGCCCTCACCGGCCAGGACACCGCCATCGTCTCGGACACGCCGGGCACCACCACGGACCCGGTGGCCAAACCCTATGAGCTCCTGCCCCTGGGCCCGGTGACCTTCTACGACACCGCCGGGCTGGACGACCAAGGCGAACTGGGCGGACTGCGCGTCAAGGCCACGCGCAAGATTCTCTACCGCAGCGACGTGGCCGTGGTCGTGCTTGGCGAAGACGGGCTCACCGGCTACGAACAGGCCCTCATCGAGACCATCCGAGAACTGGATATTCCCTATATCGTGGCCTGGAACAAGGCGGACCTGCGGGCCCCCGGCGCGAACCCGATCCCGGCGGAAGCGGCCGCGCCCGTGCTTGAGGTCTCGGCCACGGACGGCCGCAACGTGGACAGACTCAAGCAGGCGATCATCGACGCGGCCCCGCCCGAGTACCGCCAGGAACGGCTCATCGTAGGCGACCTGATCAACGAGGGCGACAGCGTGCTCTGCGTGGTGCCCATCGACCTGGCCGCGCCCAAGGGGCGGCTGATCCTGCCCCAGGTCCAGGTCCTGCGCGAAATTCTGGACTGCGACGCCATGGGCACCATCATCAAGGAACGGGAGATCCAGGCGGCCCTGGAGGGATTCAACCGCAAGCCCGCCCTGGTCATCAGCGATTCCCAGGTCATCATGAGCGTGGCCGGGGACGTGCCGGACGACATTCCCCTGACCACCTTCTCCACCCTGTTCGCCCGCTACAAGGGCGACCTGGACCGGCTGGTGCAAGGCGCTTCGGCCATCGACCGGCTCCAGGACGGCGACCTGGTGCTCATCGGCGAGGCCTGCTCGCACCACGACGTGGCCGACGACATCGGCCGGGTCAAGATCCCCCGCTGGATGTCCCAGTATACCGGCCGCGACCTGCGCTTCGAGGTCTACTCCGGCCACGACTTTCCCGAAGACCTGGAAAAATTCAGTCTGGTGGTCCACTGCGGCGCGTGCATGCTGAACCGCACCGAAATGCTCCGCCGCATGGCCGAATGCGCCCGCCGCAACGTGCCCATGACCAACTACGGGGTGGCCATCTCCAAGGTCCAGGGCGTGCTGGACCGGATCATCGCCCCGTTCTTTCGATAGGCCCACCGCCAGATCATCCTTGTTACTATTTCAATATTCGTATACCAAAAACAAATACTAATTATAAAAGATTATGGAGGTGTACGGTATGAAACCTACGATGAAATCTCTTGTGGCGGCCCTGGTGTTGCTCTTGTGCGGAGCGACCGTGGGCCATGGGGCCGGATTCGGCCTGACCTGGACCCCGGCCATGAAGACGGCGGCAACGGAGCTTCAAAGCGCCATGGCCCAGTTGAAGGTCACCCCGGAGACCGAGGGGTTCCTGGTTCTGACCAACGCGGGCTACGGCGAGGCCGCAGGCGCGTCCACCGAGGCCTACCTGGACGTGATCGCCGAGACCACGGACCGGACGCCCGGCACCCGCACCCTGCTGGCCGTGGATACGCCGTGCAGCGAGCCCCTGTGGTTCGCCCTGTGCAACCGGGACAGTGGCAAGCTGGTATACCTGAAACTTTCCGGCGACACCTACGCCACCCAGACCCTGGATATCCGGCCCGAAAGCATCTTCCGGCCCGAGGTCTGGGGCGAGGCGGCCAAGGGCCCCATCGGCCCGCGCCTGTTCTCGGTGGCGTCCATCACCCTGGCCTGGACCGCGGGCGCGGACTGGCGCATGCTCAAGGGCGCGGAATTGCACGACCACTTCTGCCCGGGCCTGAACGCCGGGTTCATCGCCAAAGGATATCTCGATGAGCACCTGCCCCTGGGGGCGGGCGACCGGTACGTGTTCATCGGCGCCCCGTCCATGTGCGCCATGGACGCGCTCCAATCCCTGTATGCCGCCACAGTGGGCAAGAGCGGCGCGTTCAGCATGTACGTACCCAAAGCAGCCGAGAGGAACGCCAAGGACGGGGTCACGCCCTCCATCATCGCCCTGCGCGTCAACGCCAAGAAGGATACCTGCGACGGCCTGGTCCTGGGCTTCGACTGGAGTGCGTCCGAAGAGGCCACCGGCGTCACCGCCGCGGACCGCAGCCCCAAGGGCGGCAAATCCAATCCGCTCTTCTTCATCTCCCGCGTCAAGATGTCCTGGAAACTGGCACAAATGCCCCCGGATGAAAAGCTGGCCTACATCAAGGTCCTGCGGGAATTCCACGGCCCCGCCTCACTGGCCATGGCCATAAAGAATGGCGGAGCCGATCCCTACGCAGCCATTCAATAGCCGGCGCTCAAAGAAAAAAGCCCCGGTCATCGACCGGGGCGTTTTCCATAAATGTTGACGAAAACGCTTAAAATTATTCGTAACCCCCTGTTTGTCAAAACGAACAGGGGGTTCTTCTTGTGGGTAAAATATTTTCCCCGGTTTGCCTGATTGAACATATTCCTACTTGAGATGTGATACCAGTCTAATTGCTTATATTCTATCGTTAAAAAGTAAAATAGATCTTGACTTTTTTTAAAAATATGCTATAATATATATTCAAAATCGCTTTGCGGTTTTAGAATCCATAAGGAGGTCAAGATATGACCCATTTTGAAACAATTTATAGGAGGGTGGGCGATACAGGAGACGTATGTTTTCCAACAGCATTTTGCAAAAAGTGTGGCCTGCCAGCAGTAGTAACCTTTATCCCGGAAAAAACGTATCCGGATGCAGACCTTATGCGTATTTATCGATTTGAATGTCCGCGTGATCGTATTGTTCAAACAGATGTTGTTGAAAAGGTTTATGGGGAATGGAAAGTGAGGTCTTCTTCATGAATTTAGAAGAGTTTATCACCGAATCGTTAAAACAAATAATTGATGGTGTGCGGAATGCTCAAGAATTTGCTTCTGCGAAGGGTGCGATTGTAGCTCCTAGTTACGGCCTACTCCCCGGTGTTCAATGTGAAGAAGGCGACAATCAAACAGTGATGTTTAATGTGGCAGTGACGGTTCAAGAAAGTAGCGGCCAGGACGGGCAAGCAGGTCTAAGAATTCCTTTTTTTGATGCTAAAGGCACCCTGTCCTCTGAACAGTTAACAGGCACTATTTCCAAAATATCATTTGCGATCCCTATTGAACTTCCTGTTCAAAAAAGCTAGTTGCCCGGTTCTTCTTTTACAAAAAAAATAGCCAGATACACAAACGCAATGCCCCGGACGATGTCCGGGGCATTTTATCAACATATATGAAAGACGTCTTGGTCATCGACCGGGGCTTCTTTTTTGTCAAAGGGGCCGAGCCTAGCAA
>NZ_JAFMPN010000031.1 GCF_017351175.1 Desulfovibrio sp. Huiquan2017
AGCAATCTTTGCTCTCCGGTCAGTGCTCTGATGTGGGTTACGTCTTGAGCGACTTCCAAACAGCCTTCATATGTGCCGTCCGTCTGGCGGATTGCATAAAAGCGAATATGAATGAAGGCTTCATTCATCTGTATCCAGAACTCAGCTACATCTCTTTCTCCAGACTTTAATTTTTCAAGAATCTCCTGAACCATATGGACGCTTTTGGGGGGATGGCACTTGGATACCTCCCGACCGATGATTCCTTCACTGCGGGGGAATATGCGGTGTTCGGTTTGGGAAAAATATGCGACCCGATCCTTTGCATCCACAAAGGACAGATCGACCGGGAGCGATTTCAAGATGGCGTTTACCACCTCCGGCCGGAGTTCTCCCGCCTCCAAAGAGACTAGGCCGGGCCCCGCGTCAGAGGCTCTTGCTTTGTCGCTTGCAGGCTGCCATTCGTTCCCAGGAACAACCCAGGCAAAGCCGATCTCCTCTTCGCCCAGACGGACTTTTACCCAATCTTCTTCGGAGAAAGCTTCAAAGCACATCGGGAACATGATCGTCTCTTCCTTGTGGATCAAGTCTCTGACAGCGACAGAAAGATTTGAAATCAATGACAGAGATTTTTCGCGATCATTAGTCTCCAGCTCTGCCCTGGTCTGTTTGAACAATTGGCGGATATCATCATGGATCGCCCACATAACCTGTGGGGGCGCTGTCAACCCATGGGATTCCATTATCGGGAACAGCTGATTTTCCTTGCGTTCGTAATGCCGGATTATATCTGCGAGTTCATTGACGCCATTTTGAAGACCTTGGTGAGCTGCGGCATATGTCAGGTCGTCCGATGTCTGCTTGACGGCTTCATCAAGGCGCTCGGCCTTCCTGGCAGCCTCACGATTTTCGGCCTGCATAGTATGAATAGGGTGGCCTGGTGCCATTTCGGGCAATTCGGAGTCCACGGAAGATTCAAAAAGCTCGACATGAAGGTTGCAGAGTCTTTTTATCTCGGATTCGTCAATCCCATCGGCAACCAACGCCTGCTCCATTGCGCCCACTTCGGCAGGAGACACATCCTGAAGCAATTCGTGGAACTCTTCTCGGACGGCATTCAAGGTTTCCCCTCCATGAACGCGCAGCACGATGTTCTTGAAGGCTTTTACCCGTTCCTCGCGAGTCATGACCTTTGGAGTCCCTCGTCCTCCAGGATTCACGATAGTTACAGGGTCGTTGGAATTCAGATATATCTGTTCGGCTATTTCGATGAGCAGGGTATCTGGGGACAGGCCGCCCAAAGAAGCCGCCTGAGATATGGACGCGGCTTTAGCCAATGTTTTGCGTAAGATCGGATTGGATAGTTTTTTGAACTTTGCCGATTTGTTCAGCAAAAAATCCAAGAGAAAGGGGTAGTCCTCAATGAGGCCGCCAATTTTGCTGCTGAGGGAAAGCTCCATGATTTGGTCTCCATAAAAGGAAATCGAAGTTGAGAAATGAAAAGGGCTGTCATTAGCACTATCAAATACTTTTCAACATTTTTCAACGAAGCTGTCGCTCATGCCGAGTTCTCGTAACCAATATGATGACTTTTGTGCGCAACATCCAAAAACACTAGCCGCCCTTCTTGTTCTGTGGCAGTGTTCTAATATCCCACCATCTTGGGGGCAAATAGAGATGTCGGGTGTATTCTGAAAACAGGAGGAGGTATGGAGCGAAAAACCAAATCGCTTTTGCTCATCGTTGTCGGTGTCGCAATAGCGTTTCCGCTCTTCAGCATGACTTACTACACCATGGTGAGGACTTCCACGCCGGAGTTTTGTGGCCTATGCCACGAAATTCAGCCTGCGGTGATGGGCTGGAAATCGTCAACGCACGCAAACAATGGCCAGGGCTTTGTTGCCGATTGTATGGATTGTCATTTGCCTGCCCCCCATGACACGTTTGACTTTTTCTATGCAAAAGCAGCGCACGGGCTTAAGGACGTTGTTTCCCATTACACAGGCGGTGCGGAGACCTATGACCGCCAAGTCATGAAAGAGCACGTCTGGTCAACCATGAAGAACGACCAGTGTATGAAATGCCATCGCAATCTGCTGCATATGCCAGCAAAACGCGGCGCAATGTTGGCGCATCGCAAGGTCCTATACGCCAACAACGGCGAAGAGTACCGATGCACGGATTGCCACAGGGAGCTGGTTCACAACGATCGACAATTTTACGAGTACAAGCAGTTCAATGCGCCTTACAGGGCCAATGGACTGCGGAATCTAGGACACCAGGAGGGTTCGGAATGAAAAGGAGTGTGATTGTACTATTGATGGTCACGTTGACAGCCCTGTTCGCGGCAGCGGCTGCGGCGCAAAACTTCCCGAAGGTCCGGGAGTTGCGCATGGATCGGGCCACGCCTCCCCAAGGCGTTGCATGTATCGAATGTCATAAAAAGGAAACCCCCGGGATTTTTGCAGATTGGGCCATGAGCCGCCATGCTTCAGCGGGAATCACCTGCCTTGATTGTCACCAGGCGCAACCCGGGGACAAGGATATTTCTGTAGACCACGAAAAATATTACTCCAGAGGCGATATGCCCATGGGTGAAAAGCAATACTTTGTCCCGGTGGCATCCCCTGTCACCCCAAAGGACTGCTCTCGCTGTCACCCTGACGAGGCCAAACAGTACGCCAAGAGCAAGCACGCAAACACTATTGAGATCATGTGGAAAATTGATCCGTGGTTGAACCAGGGGATGAATTCCGACAACGAGCGGAAGACCGGTTGTTACTATTGCCACGGCACGGTCCTGAAGATGAAGGACGGCAAGCTCGACCCGGCGACATGGCCCAATGTAGGTGTCGGCCGTGTCAATCTGGATGGCTCCCTTGGCAGTTGTACCAGCTGCCACACCCGTCACCGTTTTTCCGTGATGGAAGCACGCAAGCCTGAAACTTGCGGACAATGCCACCTTGGCCCGGATCATCCGCAAATTGAAATATACAACGAATCCAAACATGGCGATATCTATCAGGCCTTCAAGCATGAATACAACTTCGATTCTGCCCCCGGAGCTTGGACGCCAGGCGTAGACTATCGCGCTCCGACTTGCGCCTCCTGCCATATGTCGGGCGCCGGAATGCAACCCACGACTCACGATGTGACCGAGCGTCTCTCCTGGGAACTCCAGGCTCCCCTTACCGTTCGTCCGCAGGACTTCAAGGCTTTCCCCTCCGGTACAGACTGGAAAGTTGAAAGGGACAAGATGAAGGACATCTGCAGGCAGTGCCACGGCACGGCCTGGATTGAAGACCACTACACTCAGACCGACAAAGCGGTTGAAGAGTACAATGAAGCCTACTTCAAGCCTGCCAAGAAGATGCTTGACGAGTTGTACGCCAAGGGGCTTCTCGACAAGACAAAGTTCTTTGATGAGCATTTGGAAGTTGAATACTACGAGCTCTGGCATCACGAAGGCCGTCGCGCAAGAATGGGCTCTGCCATGATGGCCCCCGACTATGCGTGGTGGCATGGTTTCTACGAGTGCAAGCACCGTTACAACCAGTTCATGGAAGAAGCTCGCCACCTCATCGAAACCAACACCAAGGCATACAAGTACCCTGACTTCCCGAACACTGGCGGGGAGACCACCAGGCCGGTGGAGGTTTTTGGCAAGCAGTAATCCGCCTAACCACTAACGACGTAAGGAGGGAGGGGTTTAAACCCCTCCCTCTTTTTTGCTCAATACGTTTAGCCTGTAATTGAATCTTTGAATATCGTCGCCCGATTCCTATTGATGGACCCATTTTTAGCAGCTATGATCAAACTGTTTTAACTTCAATGTAAGATGTTTAAATAATTATAATTTTACAGTAACAAACTATGCTTATATACATCCTGGTTGGCGTTTTAGCTTTTTCCGCGGGCCTTGTTTTTGGAAGGTATCTTTTGCCTTTTCCGCTGTGGAACAGAGGCATCCCCCTCGCCCGGCGAAGTCGTCGAAAACCGAACAATTTGAATCGGTTCAATTTTGACAAACAAAAAAAGTATGAAAAGGAAGGCCGAAAGTTTCCTTTTTCCTATTAGCGGGACAGTCCGGCAGATGCCCTCGTAATCGATTTTCCCCATCCGAGTAGGGTTATTATTTGACGCAAGTCAAAGACAAAAAAAGGCAAAGAAGTTAGCCTCTATTTTTAGAGTCATGAAAACCTGCTGTCAGGTAGAACGGTTGTGTCGGCCAAAAGCCGTACAGCATCAACCTCCAACCAAAGGAGACAGGTATGTTCTGTTACCAATGTCAGGAGACGGCGAAAAATTCGGGCTGCACCGTCAAGGGGATGTGCGGAAAACCGGAAGAAACCGCCAACCTTCAAGACCTCCTGATTTTTGTTCTGCGAGGTATCGCGGTATATGGCGAAGGACTCAAAGACTTGGGGCAACCCGACAGGTCCAACGATGATTTCGTGCTTCAGGGGCTTTTCGCCACCATAACCAACGCCAATTGGGACGACGCCCGATTCGAAAAGCTAATCCAGGAAGCCCTTGAACGCCGCGACGCGCTCAAAACCCGGTTCCTTGCCGCCTACAAGACGAAACATGGCAAAGACTACGCCGACAGCCTGCCTGAAGCTGCGACTTGGAGCGGGCCCGTCTCTTCCTTTGCGGAAAAGGCCAAAACAATCGGCATCCTCGCCACGGAGGATGAGGACGTTCGTTCTCTGCGCGAATTCCTGATCATTGGCCTCAAGGGCGTGGCCGCCTATGCAGAGCATGCCGCCGTTCTCGGATACCGCAAGCCGGAAATAGACGACTTCATGCTGGAAGCCCTGGCGTCCACAACCAAGGACCTGTCCGTGGACGAGATGGTTGGCCTGGTCATGAAGGCCGGAGAGACCGCAGTCACGACAATGGCTCTTCTGGATGAAGCCAACACCTCCACATACGGGCATCCCGAGATCACCGAGGTCAACATCGGTGTGGGCAACAAGCCCGGCATTCTCATCAGTGGCCATGACCTCAAAGACATGGAAGAGCTGCTCAAGCAGACCGAGGGAACAGGCGTCGACGTCTACACGCATGGCGAGATGCTCCCCGCCAACTACTATCCCGCCTTCAAGAAGTACGATCACTTCGTCGGCAACTATGGCGGCTCCTGGTGGCAACAGAATCCCGAATTCGAAGATTTCAACGGCCCCATCCTGCTGACCACCAACTGCCTTGTGCCGCTGAAGAAAAGCAACACCTACCTCGACCGTCTCTATACGACCGGCGTCGTGGGGTACGAGGGAGCCAAGCATATCCCCGAGCGACCTGAGGGCGGAGCCAAGGACTTTTCGGGAATTATCGCCCAAGCCCAAAAGTGTTCGCCGCCTATAGAACTCGAAAAAGGTTCCATCGTCGGCGGTTTTGCACATCATCAGGTTACTGAACTGGCCGACAAAGTCGTGGACGCCGTCAAATCCGGCGCGATAAAACGGTTCGTGGTCATGGCCGGTTGCGACGGACGCCAAAAGTCCCGCGACTACTACACGGAAGTGGCACAAGCCCTTCCCAAGGACACGGTTATTCTGACCGCCGGTTGCGCCAAGTATCGCTACAACAAGCTGGACCTGGGAGACATCGGCGGCATCCCGCGAGTCCTCGATGCAGGCCAGTGCAACGACTCCTACTCCCTCGCCGTCATCGCCCTCAAGCTCAAGGAGATATTCGAACTGGAGGACATCAACGACCTGCCGGTGTCCTACGACATCGCATGGTACGAGCAAAAGGCCGTGGCGGTTCTCCTGGCCCTGCTCTTCCTGGGCGTCAAAGGCATCCGCCTGGGACCGACCCTGCCTGGATTCCTGTCTCCCAATGTTGCCAAGGTCGTCATAGAGAAATTTGACCTCAAGCCCATTGG
>NZ_JAFMPN010000032.1:2500-5449 GCF_017351175.1 Desulfovibrio sp. Huiquan2017
AACCCCTGTTAGGGGAGTGAAATAGAACCTGAAACCATGTGCCTACAAGCTGTGGGAGCGGACTTGATCCGTGACCGCGTGCTTTTTGCATAACGGGCCAGCGAGTTAATCTGTAGTGCGAGGTTAAGTCTTGAGACGTAGCCGTAGCGAAAGCGAGTCTGAATAGGGCGCCAAGTAGTGCGGATTAGACCCGAAGCCGGGTGATCTATCCATGAGCAGGCTGAAACTTGAGTAAAATCAAGTGGAGGGCCGAACCAGTATCGGTTGAAAACGATTTGGATGACTTGTGGATAGGGGTGAAAGGCCAATCAAACCCGGTGATAGCTGGTTCTCCCCGAAATATATTGAGGTATAGCGTCACATTAGTTTGCCGGAGGTAGAGCACTGACAGGGCTAGGGGCCCCACCAGGTTACCAACCCCTTTCAAACTCCGAATGCCGGTAAATGATGTGTGGCAGTCAGGCTATGGGTGCGAAGGCCCGTGGCCAAAAGGGAAACAGCCCAGACCAACAGCTAAGGTCTCCAAATCAATGCTAAGTGGGAAAGGTGGTGGAGTTGCTGATACATCCAGGAGGTTGGCTTAGAAGCAGCCATCCTTTAAAGAAAGCGTAATAGCTCACTGGCCTAGCGATTCTGCGCCGAAAATGTAACGGGGCTAAGCATTGTACCGAAGCTTTGGGTTCATAGTTTACTATGAGCGGTAGGGGAGCGTTCTCAGATGGGATGAAGGTGTACCGTGAGGTATGCTGGACTAATGAGAAGTGAATATGCTGGCATGAGTAACGATAAAATAAGTGAGAAACTTATTCGCCGTAAACCTAAGGTTTCCTGGGTAAAGTTAATCTTCCCAGGGTAAGTCGGCCCCTAAGGCGAGGCAGAAATGCGTAGTCGATGGGAAACAGGTTAATATTCCTGTACATGTATATGTGTGCGATGGAGGGACGCAGGAGGATAGACGGTCCGGGTGTTGGATATCCCGGTGCAAGCGAGTAGGGTTGAGCTGCAGGTAAATCCGCAGTTCTACATGCCTGAGACGTGACGCCGTGTCATTAAACTGACTGAAGCCGTTAATTCCATGCTGCCAAGAAAAGCTTCTAAGTTTAGCATATGCATACCGTACCGCAAACCAACACAGGTAGGTGGGTCGAGCAGACCAAGGCGCTTGAGAGAACTCTGGTTAAGGAACTCGGCAAAATGACCCCGTAAGTTCGCGATAAGGGGTGCTCGATTCCGTGACCATTTAGCTATGTGAGCGGATTTGAGACGCAGGAATCGGGGGGGGCGACTGTTTACTAAAAACATAGGTCTCTGCTAAGTCGTAAGACGATGTATAGGGACTGACGCCTGCCCGGTGCTGGAAGGTTAAGAGGTGGGGTTAGACTTCGGTCGAAGCTCTAAATCGAAGCCCCAGTAAACGGCGGCCGTAACTATAACGGTCCTAAGGTAGCGAAATTCCTTGTCGGGTAAGTTCCGACCTGCACGAATGGCGTAACGATCTCCCCGCTGTCTCAACCAGAGACTCAGTGAAATTGAATTACCGGTGAAAATGCCGGTTACCCGCGGAAGGACGGAAAGACCCTGTGCACCTTTACTGCAGCTTGACATTGGTATTTGATTAATCATGTGTAGGATAGGTGGGAGACTTTGAAGCGTGTACGCCAGTATGCGTGGAGTCACCCTTGAAATACCACCCTTGATTACTTAGGTATCTAATCCATAACCGTCATCCGGTGTGGAGACAGTGTCTGGTGGGTAGTTTGACTGGGGCGGTCGCCTCCCAAATAGTAACGGAGGCTTGCAAAGGTTCCCTCAGGCTGATTGGAAACCAGCCGTTGAGTGCAAAGGCATAAGGGAGCTTGACTGTGAGAGAGACATCTCGAGCAGGAACGAAAGTTGGTCTTAGTGATCCGGTGGTTCCGAATGGAAGGGCCATCGCTCATAGGATAAAAGGTACGCCGGGGATAACAGGCTGATCGCGTCCAAGAGTTCACATCGACGACGCGGTTTGGCACCTCGATGTCGGCTCATCACATCCTGGGGCTGAAGCAGGTCCCAAGGGTACGGCTGTTCGCCGTTTAAAGTGGTACGCGAGCTGGGTTTAAAACGTCGTGAGACAGTTTGGTCCCTATCCTCCGTGGGCGTAGGAGAATTGAAAAGGGTCTGCCCCTAGTACGAGAGGACCGGGGTGGACGAACCCATGGTGTTCCTGTTGTCGCGCCAGCGGCATTGCAGGGTAGCTAAGTTCGGAAAGGATAACCGCTGAAAGCATCTAAGCGGGAAGCCCGCCTTAAGATAAGTTCTCCCTGGACATTATGTCCCTAAAGATCCCTGGAAGACCACCAGGTTGATAGGCTGGAGGTGTAAGCAACGTGAGTTGTTCAGCTGACCAGTACTAATAGATCGTGCGGCTTATTTAACAACTAATGGAATTCTCTCTTCCCCTATTTACTAATATATCCGAACTCTTGAAGTTCACCAAATTTTCTTGGTGGCCAAGGAGGAGGGGGTACACCCGGTCCCATTCCGAACCCGGTAGTTAAGCCCTCCATCGCCGATGATACTGCATGGTAGCGTGTGGGAAAGTAGGTCGCCGCCAAGGAATCTTTCCAAAAAGCCCTCAGTCAAACGACTGAGGGCTTTTTGCGTTGGGGAAACAGAGCGGGGGAATAACCGCCGTAGTTGGAATACGGAAAGAACGCCCCCTCAGCCACGCCCTTGCCAGGCCCCGAGCCTGGCCTCCCTCCTATTTTCTTGTATGTCTCGCTCCGGCCGTCGCGCACATGGTCCTTCCCCCCGGAAGGCCCCGACCGTGCATGAAAAAGCGTTTTCGCGCTCTTGGCGCGGTCTTTCTCGTTGTGCGGATCGTGGTTTGAGGAAAGGAAGGGGCGTATCTGTTCTTCAGGGGCGAGGTCTTGCGGGAGGCACCGGGCTTCCACGCGGGGAACTCGG
>NZ_JAFMPN010000033.1 GCF_017351175.1 Desulfovibrio sp. Huiquan2017
ATTGGAAATAGCCGTTGGTTCAGGTGGGTAGCAAGGACTCGGGTAGGATTTCTTATCATTGAAAAAAAACTCCCGGCGAACATTATCGTATTTATTATATCAGAGCACAGCAGCGGATCGGCCACTTTGTTAACAACTTTATTGTCCAGACAGGACCATACACCGTCTCATTTTAGCGGAAGCGTTAACAACTCTATTGTTATACTCGCCATCTACAGCACCGCGAAATGGGGACTATGAAGGAACGGCGTTAACAAAAGCCGCTCTGGTGGCTATGAAGGTGGCAAACCAGGAGCGGCTTTTTATGAGCAACCGATACTCCCCCTCCGAGGCAAAATATCGGTTCGCGAAAAACGGATCGCGGCAGCGGCGGCCACAGCGGTCCCCCTCTGGCTGACGGTCTGGAACAGGCCTTCCCAGGGGCGTTTGCACAGGATATCCGGCCACAAGTCGAGGCGAACGCACCCTTTTTTGTCCGACTTGGAACTCACCATCGAAATGGCTGAACAAAACGATATTTCCCACCTGCAACAGTGCCTAACTGCGCCTTGACCCAAGAGTACCATGTTTTTCCAGGACATAAGGCAAACATTAAGGCGAATTGAAAAGCCGGTACCTTTTCATTGGATTAACGACGTTGCTCCATGAGCAAAATCATGAATCCAGTCGGACAATGAAGCCATACTCCATTGTCTTTCCTGACTCCGCTCCGGCTTTGTGCTGACAGGATTGATTTCGACAGTCGCCGTCATGCCCGCGACCAACTCGACGCTTGGCGGTATATTGTCGATGCTGATGTGGACCGGAATCCGCTGCGCAAGACGTACCCAGCTGAATGTTGGCTCCACATTCGGCAGACCAAGCAGACCAGGCGTCGTGTTGCTATTCTCGATGCCGCGCCCAATACTCTCGACATGTCCTGCTAATGGCTGATCGAACCCCATCAGCCTGATCCGTGCCGTGCTCCCGATGTGAATCTGCCGAATCTTCGTCTCTTCAAAGTACCCAGTGACCCAGAAGCTGGCCATATCGAGTACGGAAATCTTGGTCACTCCTGCCGTCGCAAAATCACCGGGTCGCAATATCAGATTGGAGACATAGCCATCCACCGGAGACCGTATGATCGTGCGGGCAAGGTTAAGCTTGGCCAGTTCAAGGTCTGCCAATGCCCGCTGATAGGAGGCTGCCGCCACCTTCGCATTCCCAGTCACTTGCTGAATCTTTTCCCGAGATACGGCCTCCGGAATGAGACGACGACGCTGTGCAGTCGCTTCAAGGACAATCATATCTTGACGCTTGGCTTCCACTGCGGCCTTTGCGGACGCCACGGCTAGCCGGAATCGTTCAGGGTCAATTTTATAAAGAACATCCCCTTGATGGACGTATTGATTATCGACGACGAATACCGCGCTAACCATGCCGGAAACGTCTGCTCCGACCCGCACGACGTTCGCACTCACCCGACCATCACGAGTCCAAGGCAGCTTGTTATAGTGCTCCCATGCCCATAGAGCGACAAAAGAAGTGATTGCCACGAGGGACAGGGTCAAGGAGTAAGAACCGAACAATGATACGACACGTTTCATTGGAAGAAACCTCCAAAAAATGACGGTTGCTGTAAGAGCAAAACATAAATGATGACGAAGACGGATATCTCGACGAGAGGCCGAGATACGAATACGCGGTAGGCACCGACGAAAGAGAGAAGGCGGATTACCATGACTGCGGCGAACAGCGCAATAACGGCTAGAACCAGCGGGCCGGGTATGAAGACGCCTCCGATAGTGTAATCGATGATCATAGATCATGATCCTTATGGGGTATGAAGTTCAGAGAGAGGGCAAACCGCAGATCAATGACCAGATCAAGCAACCGCGAACAATCATGGGGCGAACCGTTGGCAACCAGCGCCATCAATCTGTCGGTGCGTTGTCCCAGCTCGACCACCTCGGAAGATCGCGACCGCTGCTTGGCGTCGAAGCATACGGCCAAGGCCGAAAAAAGAGCTCGCGCCTCACCGCCGATCTCGCCATCGACGTGGCGGACCGCTTGTTTGAGTTTGCCGACAGCATGTCCGACACGCAAAAGATACAACGGATCATCAATCGCGTCCGAGCGTGGGCTTTTGGCCAGCAACGGAAGCAACAGCGCAGCCCGGTCCGCCATGAGGCTCCTCCAGCCCGCCCCATCGCCATTCTTGCTGAGGGCTTGCCGCCTGACGCCCTTTCGACTGAGTCGAAGCAATCGACTAATGGCCCTATCGGCCGGTACGGTTTGCAACAGCGTCATACTCATCAATCCGAAACCAAGTGACGCGAAGAGGGCAATGACCGTATTGAGAGCCCCGGCGAAATCTCCGGCGTAGACGGTGCCGAGCCCTGCCAGGATCGGAATCGTGAGGGTAATGCCAAATGCCATGACCATTGTCGGAAGCCGCGCCTGCAGGGAACCGCCTAGAAGAAAGGCCGGAGCCAGCACCATGACCAGTACGTTGAAATCCGTCACGCGAGGCAGAACGATGAAACTATAGACAAGGCTGATCAGCACGCCATAGACCGTACCGACCGTATATTTGATAACGCTCGGCGCGGGCACATCGGCAGTGCCGTATAATGAGCAGCATACGCCCAAAACCGAGACGGCCATGCCGCCGTCCGGCCAGGCCGACCATATCCAAAAGACGCAGCCTGTGAAAATGCCGACTGCAGCCCCCAACGCGGCCCGAGCCGCCTTCACATGATCCCGGTGATACACATAGCCCCTTGCTCGTTCCGGCCAACGGCTCGATGCAGCACCGGGCTTACGGCCGGTATTCCTTATGATCCTCTCAAGCCGCTCGCAATCGTGAAGTAAAACGATCAGTTCCGTAAGATGAAGCGCGAGGTTGGCGACGAGCCAGCCGTCCCGCGTGACGGCGTCGACAACCAGACGACTCCGCAGCGACCGTGCCCGATCGGTGAGCTGGAGCGCCAGCTCATCCCTTCTGTTCTCAGCGTCAACCCCTTCAATCCAGATCTCGACGTCATGCCGCAACGCGACAAGTTCGTCGGGCAATCCACGCCCTTCGGTATCAAGGGCCACGAGCCGGTCTTCGATTTCCGCCGTGAGTGGAAGCAGCCGCACAAGCCGATCATGAATCAATCGCCAGGCTCTGGTCCGCACCGTCACGGGAGCGGGATCGTATGGCAGGTGCGTCGCCAGTCCCTGCAATCCGAGCAAATCCATCGCCAGTTTATTGCGTTCGCGACGGCTCTGTCCGGATATTCCATGGAGCGCGCTGCCAGCCGCCTGCCGGGCGTTCCGCAGCGTCCCGGACAACTTGCCGACGAACGGCTCGGTCATGCGCTTCGGCAGGACGAAACGATGCATCAACACGGCGCAAAGAATCCCGATCGAAATCTCCTGAACCCGCATCGACGCCGTCTCGAAAACCGCGTCAGGGGCGAACACACTGGGAAAACCGATCAAGCTCACCGTATAACCGGCAAGAACGAAGGCATAGGCTCGCGGGGTCCGATCGAGCAACGCGAAATAAAGAAACAGACCGATCCAGCCGGCGAGGGCCGCGCTGCATATGACCGGGGTGTTCGCCAGATTCGGGACGATTATCACCGTTGCCGCAGCACCGATGATCGTCCCGGCAAGCCGATAGACCCCACGGCCGAGAGACGCTCCGGCAGAGGTTTGCGAAACAAGATAAACCGTGATGATTGACCAAAAGGGCTTGGAAAGTCCGATGCGCAACGAAATGTAGTAGGCGAGCATTGCTGCGACAAAACTCTTCACGGAGAAAGACAAAGCGGCCGCATCCGCCCTTACGGCGGGGAGGCGATAAAAATGCGTCCCCAGCCGCACAATTGCGGTGCGGACTTTCACAAATGCCGCGTTAGTGGAAGATACGATGTTCATGCAGGTGGTATTTCCATTTTACATCTGCATGTAAACTCGATATTATGACAAAAAATAACTAAATCATGCCAAAGAGGTTCAACATACACCCTACCATCTCCACCTCCGGTCCCGACCATTCAGATCGTCCAGCGGTCGCACACCAACTCGATTTCGCGGACCATGAGGCGGAAGTTCCACCTCATGTACACCGCAAGGGGCAGTTGATCATCGCTCGGCACGGAGCCGTCACCTGCACTGCGGACAACGGGATATGGATCGTACCGCCGAATTGCGGCGTCTGGATTCCAGGGGGGGTACCGCACAGCGCCCGGGCAACCGATAATGCCCAGCTCAACTACCTTTTCGTGGAGCCGGGTGCGGCAGATCTGCCCCAAAAGTGCTGCACGCTGTCCATCTCGCCGATGATTCGAGAAATGATCGACCGGTTGGTACGTGAAGGAGCGGGCTACCCGTTGGACAGCCATGCCGCTCGATTGGCCAGAGTGGCCCTCGAGGAGTTGGTCGAGATGCCACATGAACGACTCAACTTGCCCGTTTCCAATGACCCGAGAATACAAGCGATTGCCAACGCGTTAGTGGCTGAACCAGCTGACCGGGATACCTTGAAGGATTGGGCGCCACGCTGCGCCATGAGTGAGCGATCGTTGGCCCGTTTGATGGTCCAGGAGACGGGCTTGACGTTTGGTCGCTGGCGTCAGCAGTTACGTCTTGTCGTTGCTCTCCGGGAATTGGCCGGTGGCGCATCGGTGCAGACCGTAGCGGCCGAATTGGGCTATGAGTCAGTCAACGCCTTCATCACAATGTTCAAGAAAGCCTTGGGAAGCACCCCGGCGCAGTATTTGCGGAACGCCACAATGGGGGTACCCTGAAGTCATTGCCGGTCGATCTTTCCTTTGTGAATGCAAATGATCGAGGCGCATATTTTCCCAAACCGAACACCGCATATTTCCCCGCAGTGAAGGAATCATCGGCCGGGAGGTACCCAAGTGCCATCCCGCCAAAAGCGTCCATATGGTTCAGGAGATACTTGAAAAATTGAAGTCTGGGGCAAGAGATGTCGCTGAGTTCTGGATACAGATGACTGAAGCCTTCATTCATATCCGCTTTTATGCAATCCGCCAGACGAACGGCACATATGAAGGCTGTTTGCAAGTCGCTCAAGAGGTAACCCACATCAGAGCACTGACCGGAGAGCAAAGATTGCT
>NZ_JAFMPN010000034.1 GCF_017351175.1 Desulfovibrio sp. Huiquan2017
CGTGCCGCGTTTCTTTGTCCCGGCCTTGAGCACGTCCATGAATTTGCGTCGCACGTGCGCCATGCAGCCCACAT
Source organism: Desulfovibrio sp. Huiquan2017 (assembly GCF_017351175.1). Lineage (NCBI taxonomy): Bacteria > Pseudomonadati > Thermodesulfobacteriota > Desulfovibrionia > Desulfovibrionales > Desulfovibrionaceae > Desulfovibrio > Desulfovibrio sp. Huiquan2017. Next base: position 75 of record NZ_JAFMPN010000034.1, read on the forward strand.
GGATGATGCCCTCCCGCTCTCCCAGTGCGTTGTACCCCGCATAACCGTCGGTTTGCAGGTAGCCTGAAAAATCGCGCACCAACTCCTCGGCAATCTTGCCGGAACGCGAGGGCGAATAATGAAAGAGTACGCCGGGTTTTCCAGGAGGTCCGCCTCGGGCGAGCCACATATACGATTTGCTCGTGTTCTTCCGGCCAGGTTCTTTCAACACCTGCACCGTGGTTTCATCCAGATTCAAGACCGGCCCAGACAGAATCTCTTCGTGCAGAAGGCCCATGATCGGCTCACAAGCCTCGGCGACCCGCAGAGCCCAGCCGCACATGGTGCTCCGGGAAACATCCAGGCCCAACCTGGCGAACATGCGCTCTTGGCGATAAAACGGCAGCCCGTCCACAAACTTGGAAGCCAGGACATAGGCCAGGAGACCAGGTGTGGCGATGCCCTTGGGAATTACCTGCGGCGGCATAGGGGCTATCTTCACGGTGGGGCTGTCGTCCTCCACGCCCTCGCACTCGCGGCAGGCGTACTTGGGCCGGACGTGGCGCACCACCTGAATCTTTGCCGGAATGAAGTCCACCTTTTCGCTGACCTCTTCACCGATGCGGGTCAAAGGAGAGCCGCAGGGGCACGTCTTGTCCTCTTCAGGCAGGTCGTGAACAACTTCCACACGGGGGAAAGTTGGCGGAATGGGACGCCGACCTCTCTTCCTGCGGGTATGGCTGGGCACGGCGACGGTGCTGTCGTCGGCTTTCAGAAACTCAGCAGCAACAGCCTCCGCCTCGTCAAACAACGAATACTGCCGTTCATTGGCATTGGGCTTGGCTCGACGTTCCGAAGTCGCCGCATGAATGACGGCCTTGAGCCACCGGACCTGCTCCTGCAACTCGGAAATGTATTCGTCCCGGTCGGCAAGGATGGCTTTCAAAGCCTTGGGATCATTTGGCAGGACTGCGTTGCTCATGGAGGTTTTTTACATATAATATACTGAAATGTAAAGATAATAGTCAAAAAATAGTCGAATATTTCAGACTCGGATGGCCCTGCATCCGCGTGGGGTCGAGTCCTTCAAGGAGCCACGAAAGCTCACGTGCCCCAAGCTCCAGGGCCTGCTCCCTGGACTCGGGCCAAAAGAAGCGATGCTTCTCCAACCGCTTCTGCCACAGACAAAACCCGTTGCGATCCCAGTAGAGGATTTTGATGAGCGTCCGGCTTTTGTTGCAAAAGACGAACAGCTGCCCGCTGAAAACATCCATCTCTGGAAGACCGGCGACAAGGAGGGACAGGCCGTTGACGGCCTTGCGCAAATCAGTTGAGCCCAGCACGAGGTAGACCCGTGTGTTTGAATGCAGGATCATGCGAACCGGCCAAGGGTTTCAAGGAGCTTGACGAGGGTGCCCTGGCAAAAGTCGCCTGCCAGCTCTACCTGGTAGCCTGAAGCATGCAAAATGATCGGTTGCTGGATTTCCTTGACCGTGATCTGCTGAACCGGAATCGCAACGATGTCCGGCGTGTTGCCGGAAACATCTTCGCTTTGCTCTAGGAAACGCCGCTTCCAGTGATAAAACGCGCCTGCCGAAAGCTTATGTCTGCGGCAGTATTCGGCTTGCGTCAGCTTGCTCGCACGCCAACCATCGACATGCTTACGCCAAAAATCGGCTGAACGGTGCTTCTTCTGTTGTCGGGATGCCTTGGCCATGAATTCTCCTCCTTGATCTGAAGGGCATCATGGCATTGATGGAGTGGTGCTGTAAGAAGGGGTTTATCGTGCGCTTAC
>NZ_JAFMPN010000035.1 GCF_017351175.1 Desulfovibrio sp. Huiquan2017
CCCTCGCGGGTGCCGAGCACGGTCAGGCCGTGGTCGCCCATGGTCCCGGAAACCAGGACCGCGTCGCCCTTCCGGGCCGCGTCGCCGCTCGGGGCCGGGTCGGCGATGACCTCGCCGATGCCGGTGGTATTGATGAAAATCTTGTCGCAGGCCCCCTTGGGCACGACCTTGGTGTCGCCGGTGACGACCTTGACCCCGGCGTGCCGGGCGGCCTCGCCCATGGATTTGACGATCCGTTCCAGGTCGGCCATGGGCAACCCTTCCTCGATGATGTAGCCGCAGGTGATGTAGCGCGGCACCGCGCCCATCATGGCCACGTCATTGACCGTGCCGTGCACGGCCAGGGAGCCGATGTCGCCGCCCGGAAAGAAGATCGGGTCCACCGTAAAGGAGTCGGTGGACATGGCGATCCGGCCGGACAGGTTGAGCACGGCCGCGTCGTTGAGGCGGTCCAATTCGTCGTTGCCGAGATATTTCAGAAAGAGTTCGGAAATGAGGCGCTGGGATGCGCGGCCGCCGCTGCCATAGTCGAGAAGAACCTTGTCAGACATAGCTAATCCAGTTTGTATTTGTAGTACGCCGCGCACGAGCCTTCGGTGGAGACCATGCACGGTCCCACCGGATTGGCCGGGGTGCAGGCCTTGCCGAACAGCGGACACTGATCGGGCTGCTTGATGCCCTTGAGGATGTCGCCGCACTTGCAGCCGGGCAGGGACGGGCCGTCCTTGATCTCGATGCCGAACTGCTTCTTGGCGTCGAAAGCCTCCCACTCGGGCCGGATTTCCAGGCCCGAGCCGGGGATCAGGCCCAGGCCGCGCCACAGGGCGTCGCAGGGCTCGAAAACCTCGTACATGATCGAAAGCGCTTTGGGATTGCCGTGCTCGCCCACGATCCGCGTGTAGTTGTTGGCCACGTGGGCCTCGCCCCGGTTGCGCCACTCGATCATCTGATTCAGGGACTGGAGGATGTCCAGGGGCTCGAACCCGGTGACCACGGCGGACTTGGCGTAGTTCTCGGCGATGAACGCGTAGGGCTCCACGCCGATAATGGCCGACACGTGGCCGGGCAGGATGAAGCCGTCGATATTGATGGCCTCGTCCGACAACAGCGCGTCCAGCGCGGTGGGCACGGTTTTGTGGAAACAGAGGATGCGCAGGTTGTCGATGGACTGTTCGCGGGCCATCTTCATGGTCGCGGCGATGGTCGGAGCCGTGGTCTCGAAGCCCACGCCGATGAAGACCACCAGGTCGCCGGGATGCTCCCGGGCCAGCTTCAGGGTGTCGAAAGGCGAATAGACCACCTTGACCCGCGCGCCGTCGGCCACGGCCTTCTTGAGATTGCGGCCCTTGTCCCCGGGCACGCGCATGAGATCGCCGAAGGTGGCCATGATGACCCCGTCGTGCCCGGCCAAGTCCAGGAAGGCGTTGACCTCCGACTCGTGGGTCACGCAGACCGGGCATCCCGGCCCGGAGAGATGCACGATCTTTTCGGGCAAAAGGGAGCGCAGCCCGGACTGGAAGATCGCCACGGTGTGCGTGCCGCAGACCTCCATGAAGCGCAGCTCCCGGTCCAGCTCGGATTCCATCTTGTCGAGAATCTTCCGGCACAGGTCCGGATCACGGAACTTTTCCAGTAATTCGAAGCTCA
>NZ_JAFMPN010000036.1 GCF_017351175.1 Desulfovibrio sp. Huiquan2017
AAAGAGCCTCCCGGCCTTGTCGTAGGCATACTTCCAGACAAAGGGCCGACCGGCCACGGTTTCGGTTTTCTCCACGATTCGGCCGCTTGGGTCATACTTCAGCCTCATTTCAAATACGCTCATATGATCTCCTCCGGGCCACTGAGCTAGACGGCCCTGTCTTTGTTTGCGGAGAGCGTATCACGGGTTTTTCGGCCCAAATGAGCGAAACACGGAGTTGTCGGCGGAATGCAGTTGAATGTTGGTCGAATGCACGGCGCGGTCGGTAAAATACATCGGAAAAGCCGTATGTTCCGCTTGACAGTTTTCACCAGAGGGGCTGGTGTGTGGGATAGTCGGGGGACACCCTTTCCGGCGAGGAGAATGATTGTCTCGCCCTGTACCCCAATGGTTTCCGGTTTTGCCGATACCGATTTGCTCGGGGGCGTCCGAACAGTTGATGACAATCTTTGAATCCTTTTCTTGAATTTGCTGACAACACTTTTAGATCCCCGGATCGGACAATGAAAAAATGGTCGTTTTTGATCAAAAACGACTATTTTCCACAAACTGGATACATTTGCCGAAACCGGACCGAAAGCCATGTTTCGGTCCGGTTTGGCCAAATTCGACTGATTTGCGGAAACCACCCATTTTTCGGCGATGCTGACAAGGAATAAAACGGACAAGGGCTGCCGAGGCAGCCCCTGTAAAATGACGAATTGATCGTATGTGGCAATTAGTCCGTTCGTCTTCAAAGAAGGCAATCAGGCAACGCAGCTATCAACACCCACTATCTCTCCTCCTGACGCAACCTGCGTCTGATCTGATAGTAAGTAAGCAGCTCCCGGCAGGCGCTCGCCAGTAAGCATGCAGCATAGATGACGAATACGGATATACTCACCTTCAAGCTCTTGGTAGCCAGATAAACGAGCAAGCTTATTGCTATGCCGATCGCCAGATACATCAGTATTGATTTGAAAATGTTGCCAAGCGTGTACTGCTTCGCGCGCTTGTGGAGGATGTCCTCATTCGTAGGATGCTTTTCCATAACGCTCCCTTTCACGGATTGCTTCTTCAGTATCCAATGCGTCGAGCCAGCCTTTTTCTGCGGCCTCTTTCTTCCAGAGTATGTAGTCTTCTCCCTCGCCAGCTTCACTTGGCGATATCCAGTCAGCTAATGGGGCGGTTATGACGCCCAGGCCGCCGGCTACTACTGGAGATATTTTGCCAGCCTGCTTGAGGCCCTCAATTCCAACGGTCACTCCTGTAGAGATGGCATCCCCAGCAGTGATGTCAAACAACCCAAGCGGGTCCACCCCGTTCACCGGATCATCCAAACAATACCCATACCAGTCCGGATCGCCGCCCCTGTCCCCGATGGGATCGGGCGCGGTCCACCTGCCGGTGAAGGTGTCGTAATCCCTCCAGCCGAAGCGGACGAACCCCAAATCGCGGTCATGCAGGCCGCCCGCGAAGCCGATGGGCACACGCAGGCCCGGATTGGTGTCCGCTATAATTCCGCCGAGGGGATCGTAGAGGACTTCCT
>NZ_JAFMPN010000037.1 GCF_017351175.1 Desulfovibrio sp. Huiquan2017
GCGAACCTGGGAGCCCAGAAGTGGACCAAGGTGACCAACAAACATTTCCAGCGTGTGGCGGGCGCCATGCGTGCGGACGGCGTGGGTGACGGCAGGATTGCCGAAGTCTTCACCGCGGCACGCCACATCTGCCGCGCTTACGGGAATGACCACATCAGCAAAAGCAACGCGACTTTCGGGGTCAGGCGCGGGTCCATCGCCAATGCGACGTCCCGTGCGGTCGCCGCGGAAGTCTTCCAAGGCACCCTGACCCGCATGCGGAACGACAAGTCGTATCCGCACGCGGGTCGGGCGGCGGCGCAGATCGACCTGATGTACAACGTGGGATTGCGCCGGGAAGAATCAGCCAAGCTGGACTTGCCTAACGACTGGGACCGGGAAAACCATAGCCTTCTCGTTCAGTACGGGACCAAGGGCGGCAGGCCCCGAATCCTGCACGACTTGTCCCAGCAACAGGAAGCGGCCCTTAAGCGGGCCGAAGAATACGTGTCCCCTTCCGACCGAAAGGGCATCAACAATCTCATGCCCGAAGGCATGGGCGACGAATGGCTGCATCGGCTGGATTATGCAGCCAGAAAGCACGGCCTGACGAGCAAGGATGCCGGGGGTACCCTGCACGGCCTCCGTCACGAACGCTTTCGACAGATGTATGTGGACCATACGGGCTTCGAACCGCCGAACCAGTACGATAGCGTTCAGGCATTCCACGAAGCCGCCCAGGCAACGGCCGGGGATGACTGGCCCCAGCTCGACGACGAAGCACGCGACAACATCGAAGTGGCGGCGGGGCATTCGCCTGGCCGTCGGGACGTATCGAACGCCTATCTTGGCAGTTCCCGTTAGAAGAAGCCCCGCCATTTCCGGCGGGTTTCATTTTTTATCAGTTTTTTTCTCAGACCCCCTTTCCGGCATTTGACTTTCACTTCTCTGGCAGTGTCAAACTGGCCTGTTGGCCGAGTATTGATGAGCAACCTCAACCGAAGGGGAAGTTGGAAACGGGTACGCTACGGCGGTAGGAGGCTTTACGTTCCGTTCCTATGAGAACCACAAAATGACCGATGCACCGAAGCTTTTGACCATCAAGGAAGTCGCCTGCCTTTTGCGGGTCCACCGTGC
>NZ_JAFMPN010000038.1 GCF_017351175.1 Desulfovibrio sp. Huiquan2017
AAGGTGCAACCATGAACTTTCTGCCCGACAACTCCATCCTGGCCCTGCTCTCCGGGGCGACCCTGGCGGTCAAGCTGGTCATGCTTTTCCTGGCGTGCATGTCCCTGTGGAGCTGGACCATCATCTTTTTCAAGTTCTTCACCATCGGCACGGCCCGCAAGAAGGTCATCCAGGGGTACGAGGCCTTTGTGTCCGCGGGCGACCTGTCCAAGGGCATCAAAAGCCTGGGCGACCAGGAATCCCCCCTGGCCCGGGTCTCGTCCCTGGCCATCAAGGAATTCCGCCTGCTCGAAAAGGCGGGGGTCAACCGCGATCGCAAGCGGCTGCTGGTCAAGGACACGCTCCGGCGCGTGCTCAAGCAAGGCATTTCCAAGGAGATGCGCGGCCTGACCCGCAACCTGCCGTTTCTGGCGACCTGCGCCAACGCCGCCCCGTTCATCGGCCTGTTCGGCACGGTCTGGGGCATCATGCATTCGTTTCATTCCATCGGGCAGGCCCAATCGGCGGCCCTGGCCACGGTGGCCCCGGGCATCTCCGAGGCGCTCATCGCCACGGCCATCGGCCTGCTCGTGGCCATTCCGGCGACCATTTTCTACAATTATTTCCTGGGTAAGCTGAACGAAGTGGAATCCGGCATGGTGGATTTCGCCGGGGCCTTCCTGAACCGCGCCGAGCGCGAGATCGCCTGGGCGGACACGCCCGAGCGGGCCTAGGAGTCGGCCATGGCGATCAAGACCGGCGGCGGGTTCCTCAACGAGATCAATGTCACGCCCTTCGTGGACGTGATGCTGGTGCTGCTGATCATCTTCATGGTCACGGCCCCGCTCATGACCCAGGGGGTGGAGGTGGACCTGCCGACCACGCGCACGGTCCGCAACCTGCCCCAGGACTCCGAGCACCTGGTCCTGACGGTCAAGCGGGACGGGGCGATCTTCCTGGATGAATACCAGGTCTCCATGGACGAGCTGGAGGACCACCTGAAGCGGCTGGTGGCCGGACAGAACAAGCAGCTCTTTCTGCGCGCGGACAAGGAGGTGCCCTACGGCACCGTGGTCCAGGTCATGGGCGAGATCAAGGCGGCGGG
>NZ_JAFMPN010000039.1 GCF_017351175.1 Desulfovibrio sp. Huiquan2017
GGCTCTACTTTTCAGACCGCCTAGAAATGGGAGGATTACCCCCCCCCTCTCGTAGAGCGTGGATTGAAACTCTCCATATAGCAAGGCTCACCTCGCTGGTTTCGTTCCCGGAGGCCATCTCCGGGAATCCGAACCAGCATACCTCCGGTTTTCGGCAACGCGCGGTTCTGTGAATAAATGTATAGTAAAAAATAGGTTATAGGATAAAATGAGCACTTGACATGCTTCCGAAATCGACTGCTTTGGCCACTACAGCGCTTAAAAGGGAAGGGGAGAGGCAAAAGAAAAAACCGCCGATCTTTCGATCCGCGGTTTTGATATGTGGAGCTGCTGGACGGGATTGAACCGTCTACCTCATCCTTACCAAGGATGCGCTCTACCTATTGAGCTACAGCAGCGTTCCGGCTGTTTTCGATGAAATGGCGGGTCGACTCTCGGTCGGCCCGCCGGGGTCTTTCATCGTTTGGTCGGGATGAGAGGATTTGAACCTCCGACCCCTTGAACCCCATTCAAGTGCGCTCCCAGACTGCGCTACATCCCGACGCGAAGTGAGTAACTAGCCGTGCTCGGGTTTGTTGTCAACGTTTTTTTGAGAAAAAAAGTCAACTTGGTGTTTTTTTTGAGGATTGCAGACCACTCTCAGGCAACTCGTGGGTTTGAAATATGGACATTTATAATGGTGTTTTTCGTCAGGTGTGTATAATAGAAGGGCCAGAACGTTGGAAAACTCTTGGAGAGACGCGCCGGGCCACAGAGCGTCGGCCGTCCCCGAGTCACTTGTTTCACGAATGTATAAGCCATCAGGGGGTTGTCATGGCTGATGAAGCTTTGAAAGACATCAATCAGTTTCTGACCTTCACGCTGGGCAAGGAAATATTTGCCCTGGATATCGGCACCGTCCGCGAGGTCTTGGAACTGACCTCCATCACCAAGATTCCGAGGACGCCCAAGTTCATGCGGGGCGTCATCAACCTGCGTGGCCACGCCGTCCCCGTGGTGGACATGCGCCTTAAATTGGGCATGTCCAAGGGCGAAGATACGTAAGCGCACGATAAACCCCTTCTTACAGCACCACTCCA
>NZ_JAFMPN010000040.1 GCF_017351175.1 Desulfovibrio sp. Huiquan2017
CGGGCTCTAGGGTTCGCTTCCGATTGTTGTTCTGCGTAAGGAGATCGGGCGGGTGCAGTTAACCCTGTTTTGAAGAGGTGGGGCGCGGGAACTTGTCCGCGCCTCCGGGGCCAGGAGAAATTAGGTTTGTTGACGGAAGGTTGGGCCGCGCTTTCGCGTCGGGGCTTCGGGTTGTCCTCCTTACGTTGTTGTTTCGCCTTTACGGCGACTTCCTTTTTTGCTGGCGCAGAAAAAAGGAAGCAAAAACTGCGCTGCGGTGCTGCCGCGCGGAAGCGGACCCAAGAGCCCGTAGGCGGCTTTCGCTGGTTTGATAGATGTCTGCTGCGCAGACGCGATCAAAGCTGCGCTTCAGCTCGCCGGACACGGGCTCTAGGGTTCGCTTCCGATTATTGTTCTGCGTAAGGGGGTTGGGCGGGTGCAGTTAACCCTGTTTTGAAGAGGTGGGGCGCGGGAACTTGTCCGCGCCTCCGGGGCCAGGAGAAATTAGGTTTGTTGACGGAAGGTTGGGCCGCGCTTTCGCGTCGGGGCTTCGGGTTGTCCTCCTTACGTTGTTGTTTCGCCTTTACGGCGACTTCCTTTTTTGCTGGCGCAGAAAAAAGGAAGCAAAAACTGCGCTGCGGTGCTGCCGCGCGGAAGCGGACCCAAGAGCCCGTAGGCGGCTTTCGCTGGTTTGATAGATGTCTGCTGCGCAGACGCGATCAAAGCTGCGCTTCAGCTCGCCGGACACGGGCTCTAGGGTTCGCTTCCGATTATTGTTCTGCGTAAGGGGGTTGGGCGGGTGCAGTTAACCCTGTTTTGAAGAGGTGGGGCGCGGGAACTTGTCCGCGTTTCCGAAACTAGGAAAAATCGGTTTATTGACGGAAGGTTGAGCCGCGCATCCGCGTCGGGGCTTCGGGTTGTCCTCCCTACTTTGTTGTTTCGCCTTTACGGCAACTTCCTTTTTTGCTGGCGCAGAAAAAAGGAAGCAAAAACT
>NZ_JAFMPN010000041.1 GCF_017351175.1 Desulfovibrio sp. Huiquan2017
CAAGGGTTCGCACCCTTGCATCCCATGTTGCGCCTGCGGCGTGAACCAGTCACGGATCATCGTCCTGGGATTGACCGTCCCCTCGCAACGAAGTAATGCGGCGCCTCAGGGAGGGAAACTCCACAAACCCCAATCGCCGAGGAACGCAATGTCCTTCACCCGTATAGACATGGCCACATGGAAGAGGCGCGAACTCTTCAAACATTTCACAGAAGTCGCGCCCTGCTCCTTCAGCATGACCGCCAATCTCGACATAACCCGTTTTCGCGAGAGACAGAAAACGCGCGGCCTCAAACTGTACCCGATGCTCATTTGCCTGATCGCCGGGGCTGTCAATCTCATGCCTGAGTTCCGGACCGCCTACCGCGAATCCGGGGAGCTTGTGATCCACGACGTTCTCCATCCTTTGTACACCATCTTCAACAAAGATACGGAGCTGTTCTCGGCGATATGGACGGGATTCGACGACGATGTGAACGCCATGTACGAAGCCATCCTCAACGACATGGAACAATACGGCAACGCCGGACAGTATTGCCCGAAGCCCGACCCGCCGGAAAACCTTCTCAATATATCGGCGATCCCCTGGACGAGCTTCAGCGGCTTCAATCTCAACCTGTTCCGAGGCGAGAATTACCTCCTGCCCATCTTCACCATCGGCAAGTTCTTCGAACAGGACTCCACTATCCAACTCCCCTTGGCTGTCCAGGCGCACCACGCGGTTTGCGACGCCTACCATGTCTCCCGCCTATTGGATCGGTTGCAGGGACTTCTGAACCAGTAAATGGAAACTCCGTAAGGCGAAACGGCGACCGTCGCGGTCCGTCCGAACGTCCTGCCCACGCCTCTTCGGGCCGCGTCATCACCGCGCCCCCACATGCGCATCAGGTATGTTTGCTCCCTCATTGCGTGGACATATGAGAGCGGGAATCAACCGAGGTAAAAGGATTGGAAGG
>NZ_JAFMPN010000042.1 GCF_017351175.1 Desulfovibrio sp. Huiquan2017
CATTTCTAGGCGGTCTGAAAAGTAGAGCCTATGCTGCCTTTCCCAGCCTTGCCCTTGGGCGGTACCCCCCAAGGGCAAAATGTGGTCGTTCGTTGTTGTAGGTCCAAAGCCACTTGGTGGCAAAGTCCTGGACCTCATCTATGGTTTCAAACAAGTACTGACAAAGCCAATCATATCGAACCGTCCTGTTAAAACGTTCGACATACGCGTTTTGCTGTGGCTTGCCAGGCTGAATGTACTCAAGCTGAATGCCATTTCGTTCAGCCCAAGCCTGAAGCCGATGGCTGATATATTCAGGACCATTGTCACAGCGAAGAGTCTGAGGCTTACCTCGCCATTCTATGATTTGCTCTAAGGAACGGATCACCCGTTCAGCGGGCAGAGAAAAGTCCACCTCAATGCCCAGCCCCTCTCGGTTAAAGTCATCAATCACATTGAACAGCCGATAACTGCGGCCATTTCGCAACTGGTCATGCATGAAATCCATGGACCAGACATGGTTGATGGATTCAGGAGCTACAAGAGGCTCCGGTTTTTCGCGTACGATTCGCTTCTTGGGTTTGATTCGCATGTTGAGCTCCAACTCGCAATAAATCCGGTATACCCGTTTGTGATTCCAGCCAAAACCTTTGACGTTGCGCAAATACAAAAAGCACAATCCGAATCCCCAATTGCGCTGGTTATGCGTTAAACGTATCAGCCAATCGACAACAAGTTCGTTCTCGACCGAAAGCTTTGGTTCGTAGCGATAGCATGTCTGGCTGATGTTGAATGCCTCGCATGCCGGTCGGATGTTCAGGACGGTGCG
>NZ_JAFMPN010000043.1 GCF_017351175.1 Desulfovibrio sp. Huiquan2017
TCGGAAGGCGTCGGTTCCCACGCTGAATAATGTGATGGGGTTCTCCTGGAACTACTATCCGGGCAATTCTTGACATGCCGCTTCGTATCAACGCTACTTATTCAACGTCAACAATTAGGGAGGTGTCCCCCTAATTATACAGATTCTCTGACTTCATTTGGTCCCCCTTTTAAGCAAATGAAGCTACATCATAAATAATATATATAGATACCAGTGACCCAAATAGCGCTATAAATAGAAACAAAGCGAACAACATTCTTCTTACAAGTAAGCAATATAAAACACACAAAAGAAGCATTATATTCATTATAATAACCACGGAAGCAAATGACAAATCCCGATCAAAGTGAATAGACAGCATATAAAAATCTGGGACAAGCGCGATCACTAAAGAATTTATCGTTAAAAATAGCGCAACGCATACGACAAAGTACCCAATTAATCCGATCGCTATGGATATTGATTTAAGCACATAAACCCACAGCTTTATCAATCCATTCCATGTAAGAAAAAACATATTCCACCCAGAATTGCTATCCTCAGGGCTGTTTCCCAATTTATAACAAGGAGCAATATCGAATAATCAATGTGACACATTAGAAGACAGAAGATGATTGTCATACCCGCTATCGTTATAATAGGAATTAGGGGGACACCTCCCAAGATGATTGTCATAGGAATTAGGGGGACACCTCCCTAATTCTCTTTCTTGGGCCAGGC
>NZ_JAFMPN010000044.1 GCF_017351175.1 Desulfovibrio sp. Huiquan2017
AAAAATACCATGTCGGCACTCCCGAGTTTTGCTGGTAACAACACCAGTGAAACCAAAACAACCAGGAGGCCGACATGGCAAAGCTCAAGGTATCATCAGTCCATCGGTTTGTAGAAGCTTTTCGTGGCGAAGAGATTTGGATCGGCGTCGACGTCCACAAGCGCAGCTACAGCGTGGGGCTCCTCCGGCCCGACGGCATGGTAAAGGATTGGACCTGTCCAGCCGACAATCAGGCCCTGGTCGGGACGATTTTGTCGCTGCCCGTGCGGCTCGGCGCGGTTTGCTACGAGGCCGGGCCTACGGGATTCGGCCTGGCTCGGGCGCTTGAGGCCGAGGGCATTCCCGTCGTCGTCGCAGCGCCGAGCCGAATTCCGCGTCCGGTGGCCGCGACCAACAAAACGGACAGCCTCGATTGCCGCAAGCTGGCTGAATGGGTTGCCTCCGGCTTGATTCGCCCGATTGCGATTCCCACAGAAAAAGAGGAGGCATTCCGTTCGCTGCAACGCAGACGCCACCAGCTCACGGATTCGATTCGCAAGGTCAAGCAACGGATTCGCGCTCTGTTTTTGAGCTTCAATATTTCAGAACCGCCCGACATCGACCATTGGGGCAAGGCTGCGGTCGCTTCGGTTTCCCGCATCGAATTT
>NZ_JAFMPN010000045.1 GCF_017351175.1 Desulfovibrio sp. Huiquan2017
AAGGCCGGGACAAAGAAACGCGGCACGGCTCAGGAGGTGGTCGATCTTATTGCTCAACTCTACGGCCTGGAAAAACAGGCCCGGCAAGCGGGCTTTGATGCGGATCGCATCCAGGCCATGCGTCAGAACCAGTCCCGTCAGATCATGGACACCATAAAGGCCTTGCTTCTGGAGCGGGGACAGCCCACGCCGCCCAAAAGCCTTCTCGGGCGGGCTATAGCCTATGCCTTGGGACAGTGGGAACGAGTTGAAACGTATCTTGAAGACGGAATCTTGCTGCCAGATAACAATTTGGCCGAAAACGCCATCCGTCCCTTTGCGGTTGGTCGGAAGAACTGGCTCTTTTCAGGTTCACCCAGAGGCGCTGCAGCAAGCGCGGCCTTGTACAGCTTGGTCGAGACGGCGAAGGCCAATGGACTGGAACCATTGCGATATCTGCACTTTCTCTTTGAAGAGCTGCCGGGCGTGAAGTCGGATGATGAGAGAAGAAGCTTGTTGCCGCAGTATCTTGCCCCTGAAGAACTGGTGTGATAGCTAGATGGTGAAGATTGGAAGAGGCTAAGAAAATTTACGCTTAC
>NZ_JAFMPN010000046.1 GCF_017351175.1 Desulfovibrio sp. Huiquan2017
CTGGCGGTCGAGCACGGGTGCAGCACCCAGGAAGTCCTCAGCCTCAAGTGGGCCAATGTCGACCTTGCGGAAAACCACATCACGTTCCACCGCACCAAAAACGGGGTGACCCGCACCCACCGGATTATGCCCCGCACCCGCAAAGCACTCAAAGCTCGTTTGGAGCATGTGACCCGACACCGAGAAAAACGGGGCGTGGCGACCAAGGACGATTTCGTGATCGGCAACATGGACGGCACCCCGTTCAGGTCCATCAAGGCCGCGTGGGAAGGGCTGTGCAAAGACCACGACTTCGACGACCTGCACTTCCACGATCACCGCCACACCTATTGCACGAACATGCTGAAAGCAGGCTGCACGCTCAAGGAGACCAACGTCATGATCGGGCACAAGACCCTGCGCATGACGGACCGCTACAGCCACCTTGAAGGCGTGTTGGAAGACGGTCCGCAAGATCGTCTGGCCGCGCGCTACGCCATGACCGGCACCGAAAACAGTCGGTCGGAAGCGGCGGACACATAGCGGACATATTCC
>NZ_JAFMPN010000047.1 GCF_017351175.1 Desulfovibrio sp. Huiquan2017
GACCGGGGCTTCTTTTTTGTCAAAGGGGCCGAGCCTAGCAAATCCTTGGCAATTGTTCGCCTTCGAGCATGCCCAGCAGCCGCTTGCCGCCGAGGGGGGTGACGAGGACGACCTTGCCGGGATTGGCGTCCGTCATGGTGCCGATGCGTTTGGCGTCGTGGCCGAGCGGGTCGGCGCGCATGATCTCCAGCGCCTTGTCGGCGTACTCGGCGGGCAGGATGCAAATGAACTTGCCCTCGTTGGCCAGGTAGAGCGGGTCCAGGCCGAGGATGGAGCAGCCGCCCTTGACCTCGGCCCGCACGGGGATATCGCTTTCGGTCAGTTCGCAGCAGACGTTCGAGCTCTTGGTGATCTCGTTCAGGGTGGTGGCCAGCCCGCCGCGCGTGGG
>NZ_JAFMPN010000048.1 GCF_017351175.1 Desulfovibrio sp. Huiquan2017
CCGCCATCCCTCTCGCCGTCGCCTGCGGTAATCACGACGCAAGCAAAGTCGTCGTGGCAAGACCGGATCGCGAAGCGTCCGCCCGAAGGGCTTGGCCTTGCCCTGGCGGCTGCTTGTGTCACGCTCGCGGAAAAAATGGCGGGAGGAAAAGAATTCGTCCCGCCGGAGCTTGCGCGAAGGTTTTGCGGCGTCATATGGTTGGGCATATCCATCGGATAATTCCGTCACCAGAAGGAGGTTAAACGCATTGATGCGCGTCATTAGTTCATGACGTTAGTCTGAACTGATGACGCATGACGAAGCCTTGTGCTTCAACGATCCACGCGCCGTTTTCCAAAC